>JAEUSA010000339.1 GCA_016788945.1 Leptospiraceae bacterium | reverse complement strand
GTAGTTTTACCGCGGCATAACTCTGCTTCAGAAAACTGAGATCAAAAGGCGCATTGTGAAACACCCAACTGCCGTCGGGCATGAAGGCATTAAAAGCGTCGAGGCCTTCGCGCAGGGAAACCGCGTGCGAAGCGAGCTCTTCAGCGCTAATTTGGTGAACCGCCCTCGCCTTCGGGTCCATTTTCTTCTCGGGCTTAATCAAAATGGAAAATTCTTTCCCTAAGTCGTCCAAGCTGAATTGGACAGCACCAATCTCGATAATTTCGTGTTTATAAGGGTTAAGACCGGTCGTTTCGAGATCTATGGCTACGAAGCGCAGATCCCGAACCCATTGCTCCATGCGCCAGCAGTCTGGTGGCACTTGGCAGGTCGATTGTTAATTGCATTTGGGGCAAAATTACCCCGTATTTTGCCCGGTTGCGCAGGCTGTGCATGCCAAATTGGTCAGTTAGCGTGTCCCTGCTGGCAACGTTGCTGCTGTTACGGCCTGGTCTCAGTGGCCGAATCATCTCGCGCAGCCATAGCATGAGCCCCCGTGCATTGCTCACCCACGTGTTGCGTACAGAGCTGTGCGTAGTTAATAAAGAGACATAATTCAGGCAAGGATCTTCCTTGCGTATGCATAGGCTATGTGGAGGGCCTGTCGTCGCCGCAACCGGAATGGCAGAAGGGGTTTCGATCAGAGAAATCCACCGGGATTGCCCAGACGCTGCCTCTTTGGGATTACCTGCCATGTCGGATATATAGGCATATTCTGTATGCCAAGACACAAGCTTGGTCACTTGCCTCCCACTGGCGAAAAACTGTACTTTTGCCGGTGCTCCGCGGTCGCGGTGACGCGCCAAAGCCGCCTTTGGCTTACCCGCCGGTACAAACAAGGTCGCCACGCTGCGACCCAGCGCTCTGCCCGATTGCATCAGGCGGGCGGTGAAACCGGTTTGGTTTTTTTTCTGCTGATATTCAGCCGATTTGCCGTTATGCTGATTAAGGGAAAGTATGCCCGCCCCGCCCTGCTTGGCAGATAATGCTGCCGTCCCGGCCGAAAACAGCAGGGCAGCCAAAGCAATTCGTGTGAGCCTTTTTAAGTTCACCTGCGGCTATGGGGCCAAAAAAGGTCAAAAAGTCAACAAAAAAAGTAAATTTTCTATACAGGATGCCTATTGGGTATGCCAACTAGGCGGCTATCTGGCTGGGCGGGATGTCTTTCAGGATCTGCGCGACGTCGCGCAGAAAGCCGGAAAAGCTGATGTTCTTATCCAAGAGCGAAAATTTAAGCTGAAACTCGCAGGTCGCTATCAAATTCGACAATACGACCCTCTTATATGCCTGATGCTTACGCTGCCACGATTTGACGCGAGAAAAGTCGGCCGCCATAACTGCCAGTACGCCATCATAGTAGTCTATCAGATCGGTGATGTTGGTGATTGCATTCTTGAGTTCTTCGACTTGGGACGCATTTTTGTACATTTTTTCCATAAATGAGATAATAATTTCAATTTCCGAGACTTTAATGCGGGTAAACATGGGAATCGAATACATTTTGCGCCAGTCAAGACTGCGTAAAAAGTAGCGCGCGGCAAAAACGGGGTTTTGCCCAATGGCGTCATCGGTCAATGAGTCTACCAGATCGACCGCCCGCGCCTTGCCCTGCTCTTCTATCTTTTCTCTTTCTACCTTTACCTTCATAAAGTCTTCGGGCTTAAAAATAATCAGGCGTGAACGCGGGTACTTCCCTTTGATGCGCATGATGTTCTGCCGGGGGATGCCTTGGTCAGAAATAAAATACCGCCGACCGTCACCGATTGCCGGTAGCACATTCGGCCAATACCCGGCAAAATGAAAAGCGAGGCCTGGCAAAAAATCGAGCCCCTCGTACTCTAACGGAATGCGCATATAACGCAGATCAGACTCCTCGCCATACTCAAACGGGATCTTGACAAAACTGCGTTCCATTGGGAAAAAAATCAGTGGCGAATCTTGCCGTGTCTGCACGCGGAACTGCTGGCCGAGAAAAATTGCATGCAGCATCGGGTGAATCTGTTGCTCGACGCCGGCAGTTAGCCAGCCTTGTGGTTTACCATTGCGAAAGGCCAAAAAGGTCCCGTTGCGCATGTTGACGCGCAGCAAAAAGCCACCAGGTGTGCGATGCTCAACGTAGTCGTCAAATTTCATTTAGGATTTACGCTTCTTCAGTATCGGCATCTGGAGAGGTGAAACTTTCCAGTTGGTACTTGCGTAATTTGTGCTGTAATGAGCCGCGTGAAACCTTTAACAGTCGCGCAATTTTGTGCTGCGAACGACCGGCTCGCGCATGCGCTTTCAGAATTGCCTGCTTCTCAAATTCTGCAATCACGCCGCGCAGCCCCCTACCCTCTTCAAGGATAGTCTCGACCGAAAGACCCGCCTGGCCCAAAACACGCTGCTTGAGAAATCCGAGATTTGCGATATTACCCGATGAGCGGCGGCCATGAAAATGGAGCCAAAACTTGCTCAATGTCTCGATCTCTTCTGGCTCCCGGCGTGACACGGCAGGCAAGACTACGCGCCCAGACTCTACTAAGTCGGCAAATGCCGGGGTCAAAATCTTGCGGGCGCGCAGCATGGCGGGATCATATACCGTTGCTGCCCAACATCGCGCGCCGCGGGCAGCAGCCTTGCTGACGGCCTTTTGCTCGTCTATTTCTAACATGGCAATTTCGGGAATAACTATGGCGCGACTGCCCTGCTCGTACAACTCTACTGTAGCTATGCGTTCAGACTCCAACCGGCGGCCGGCATGCAACAAGAGCATATATTCGAGCAGCGTTTTTTTCCCCGACCCAGGCTGCCCATTCCACAGGACAACATCGGGCGCAACATGAATCAAACCATTGAGCTCAATCGCCAACGCAGAGACTGGGAACCAGGTCGGGAAAAAAGTGGATCGGCCATCGAGGCATTGCGATTCGTAGTGCAACAAAGCCTGCCACCAAGCGGCATCGGCTGCGTCGACGCTCGCCTTGGATAATAGATCAAGCGCCATACCCGAAGCTGACGACCAGTGGAAACAAGACGGAGTAGGGCGCTCACCGCTTGAGAGCACAACACCTTTGGCCGTATCAAAAAGCCATTGTTGACCACTAAATTCTATGGAGGCTGTAAAAGGCTCTTGCATACGGGCAAAGTATGCCGTCCACAACCCCCATAAGCCATGCGCCTGGTATTTGGACCAACTGTCCATCTATTCAATCGGCTTAATTTTAATCGCCCGTCAATCAAATATCCTTTTTGGGGCAATTCTTCATCCTGAGGTCCGGTGTCGGATATCCGACACTGGTGAGAACCCGCGCAAGCATGTGTCGGACATCCGACAGAAAGCTGCTTTATGCGCTTGACGCGCCATAAAGTCCCGTCTCTCTGCACGAAATGCCAGCGGCCATTATTGCAATTGCCAACCAAAAAGGCGGCGAAGGAAAGACCACCACCGCCATCAATTTGGCACATGGCCTATCGCTGACCGGCAAGAACACCCTTCTTGTAGACATGGACCCTCAAGGGAATAGCTCGGGCATTTTCGCCGACGTCGAGAACCTGACCAAAACAGTTGCTGACCTATTCACCAAAAAGCATACCGCAGAAGAAATTATTGTCCGAACCAAATACGAAAAGCTCGACCTGATGCCCGCAAAGATCAGCCTTGCCGAGGTCGAACTGAGCACCCTCAACGTCGACGCGCCGTATGTCATGCGCGATGCGCTCGACTCGGTGAAGAATAAGTACGATACAATTGTGATCGATTGCCCGCCTAGTCTTTCGATCTTTACAATTAATGCGCTAGGGTCTGCGGGCTATGTCGTTATTCCGCTCCAGGCGGAAAAATTTAGCATCGACGGCATCAAGGGTTTGCAGGGCACAATAGAGGGCATTAAGCGGCGCATAAATCCCGACCTAAAGATACTAGGTGCCCTCATTACACAACTCAAGAGCAATACCGTTTTAACCAAAACTATACTGCCCGTTATCCAAAATTATTTCCCTGTGTTTGAGACATCCATCTCGACCGGTGTCGCAGTGGGGGAAAGCCATCTATCGCGGCGCTCGCTCTTGGACTATAATCCATCCGTGAAGCAGGCCAAAGAATACCAGTCATTTGTACGGGAAGTACTCAATGGCATCAAAAAGTAAAAAGTTATCTTTTGCCGCCGATATCTTTGAGCAGGATATCGAAGGGATTATTCGTAAAATACCTTTGTCAGATATCTCGCCGGCGGGCGACCAGCCGAGAACCTCATTTGATGATACGATACAGAGTCTCGCCGATTCCATCAAGGCCGAAGGCCTTTTGCAGCCAATTGTGGTCACTAAAGAAGGTACAAAATTCCGTATCGTGGCTGGTGAGCGCCGCTTTCGGGCGGCAACACTCGCAGGCCTCACCGAGATCGAATGCCGTATACTCCGTAAAAACCCCAAGGACACCTACCGCCTCGCGGTCATCGAAAATCTGCAACGGGAAAATCTCGACCCTGTCGACGAAGCTAAAGCCTTTCGAAAACTGAAAGGGGAGTACGGTTATAATGACAGCGAGCTGGCCAAGATCGTCGGCAAATCACGCAACTACATCAACGAAATCTTATCTGTCGCCGACATCCCGTCCACATGGCTAACCAAGGCAAAAACCGCCGGTATCGAATCAAAGAACCTGTTTATCCAGTTTGCCCAAGCCGTAAAATCCGGCACCGCAGACCATTTTCTCGACGCATTCCAAAGCGGGGCAGTAAAAACCGTCGCCGCTGCCAAGCAATTCAATAAGACCCGCAAGCCAGATGAGCCGCAGACAAAACCGGCCGCTAACAGTATTACCGACCTGCACTGTAAATCCGAAGGAAAGGAAAAGAATTGGCGTTTTGCCTTGTCTTTCACAGCGGCCAAACCTCTGTCATCGGAACAGGTGCGAAAGTTAGAAGCAGCACTACAGGCAGTCGTGCGCAAGAGCGTGCGCTGACAATCTGCAGGCCCACAAAAGGGTTGACGCTATTGGATTATGTCACATTATTGTTGAGCATACGTCCGCGAGACTGAGCCGACGAATTGCACGAGAAATAAGGGCTTGTTGGATATCCGCATAAAAAACAAATAGCGGAACAACCCTCGCTTCTCACCGACGACCTACGGAAAGAGCAAAAAAAAGGGCATGTTGCCATGCCCGAGCTTTCCAAAGGGAACTTGTTGGATGATGAGACATAATCATCTGCCAACAATCCGTCAACCAATTTTTGATTATTTTCAGTCAGGCGAGGGGAGATGGATAAAAACAATATGTACTTGGCCATCATGTCCGACATTTTGGACAGTGGCACTTGGGCAAACCTTGGTCCAGCGGCCAAGGCGCTCTATCCGGTATTGTGCAAATTTAGCAATCACACATTCAAACCAGTTTGGCCTGGCACTGACGAACTGTTACGGCTGACGGGGTTTAAGACCAAAAAATCTTTACAGGAAGCAAAACGAGAGCTTGTCTCCTCGGGACTCCTCCACATTGTCGCAGGCACAGGCCGAACGCCGTCCCATTACTACTTCCGGTTTGATTACCCGCAGAGCAAGGTGGATATCGAAGCACACCGGGAGAGTGTGGCAGCCCGCAGAGGGATCGCAAAAGACCCCTCAGGGGGCGACTTGAATACCCCCCTGAGGGCGAGCGATGTAGCCCCAAACCATATAAATATCCACATTAATAAACTCACTCAAACTACGAACAATAACAACCCAGATGTCTTGTCGTTGTTGAATGAATTTTTTGGTTCTGATCGCCGACGGGGAGACTTTCGTGAACGCCTTGTGTCAGAAATGCTCGAAAAATATGGCAGCCTTGAAGTGGGTGAGGCGGTCAGAATTGCTATCAGCAAGGGCAAAGATGGTGATAT
>JAEUSA010000338.1 GCA_016788945.1 Leptospiraceae bacterium | reverse complement strand
GTTGGGAAAATTTTCAGAGCTGAATGGTGTGCTCTTAATGAGCGCACAGGCATTCGAGACTGACACCCGGCAGCTGAAAGTCTCTGAAGAAGTACTGACCAAGTCGGATAGCGATATGTTCAACGGCATCAACGTGCTTGCGGCTAAAATCGCCGAATCGATGACAAGAGAACTGCCGATGTTCGATGCCGCTGAGGCCGCACGGCGCAACGCCGAAGCATCGCGCATAAAGGCCGAAGAGCGCGATTGGGAAATCCAACTCTTTACTGGTGCCCCCCTGTTGCACCCGCTGTACGGCAGCGACGGTACGATCACATACGCGAAAGGCATACCAGTACAAAAGTTGGTGGGCTATTCTATGGGTGCCGCTTTTTGGGACAGTACGCTGATCCGCAAGCTTGGTTTTATGCCGAATGGCGCGCGCTTCGGCTTGCAGAGCAAACTGACACTGCTGACCGGACAGGCAGATATTGTCGGCGCCAATGCAGTGATGCTCACGCAAGGTGCTCAGCTGAACGGAGTGTTTGTGTCAAACCACCTGATGTTCGGCTTGCTGTACTGGCAGTGGAACCGCGTGATCGCCTACGCTGAAGTCGGTGGTGGCACCGTCTACACACGGCTCGCAACGACCGATAGCACGATTTTTTCGAGCTGGCAGCCGAGCGCCCTGCTCGGGACATCTGCAGCGTACCATTTTCCATTTTGGAGCCTCGGCCTGAGCTACCGCGCGCAGGTGACGTTCTTTTTGCAAAACCAGGCGTTCATGCAGCATGATTTCTGGTTGTATGCAGGGGTGAGGTTGTGAAAAGGATAATCTTTTTAGCAAGCATTGCAACGCTGTTGGCTTCGTGCACGGCATTAATAGAGAAAGATGCCTTTCTGGATAGCTTGCCGCGACCGAGCAATGTTGTTTTTTCTGATGACTTTGAAAGCGGCCTCGGTAAATGGAATATCGGCAACGGAAGCTGGATAACTTCTACACCGGGCAGCGGCGGACTCGCAATGCAAAGCCCTACCAGCACCGGCATTGCAACCTTCAGCATTGCCACGGCCTCAATAATTGATCTCGCCGGAAAAACCGGATGTATTCTGGAATATGATACCCGGTACCTGCTCAAAGGCGTCTCCGGAGTATCGGCGAATGTCCTGTTCGGTACACAGAAGGTCGGTACACTCAAAGATACCACGGGGCTCTCAGATATTTCGAGCGCCACTGCCTTTGTGCACAGAAAAGCGGCGCTGCCTACTAACGGGAGCGGTCGCGTGTCTTTCGTGACGACCGTCACCAACGATACGACGGGCTATGCAGATTTACGCGTCGACAATGTGGTGGTGAGCTGCAACGGTACTACCTCGGCGGCAACCACTTTGGTAGACGAAAATTTTGAGGTTTCGGCGGCGAACTGGTCTTTGCAATCGCCATGGGCTTTAAATGCAGGTTCGGGTGTAGGTGGGTCTACGAGCCTAAATGCTCCCTGGAACGGTGGCGCAACATTCACATCGTTTGCAACCTATTCACCGACGATCAACTTGACAAATCGTTCCGGATGCCTGCTGACCTATTACTATGGATACAATTCCAATGATGGGGCAGGCTCCATGAGTCTCGAATGGAACAGCAAGACCATATGGGCAAAAACTGCTGGCGCGACCATTACGGGGAATGTGGACATTTATCTGACAGCGTTTGAAGATACCGCTACGAATTCCCTGCAATTCCGCTGTCTTGACGCGAACTGGCTCACAGGCGGCGTACAATGCACGATTGACCAGGTCAAACTTACCTGCCAGCAATGATATGAAACATTGCTCGCTGCAACTACTCTTGCTTGCGTTTGTTCCCGCCTGCACTGCGATTAACCAGAAAGACGCGTTTCTCGATAGCTTGCCGCGGCCGAGCAACATCGTTTTCAGCGATGATTTTGAGAATGGCCTCGGCCAATGGTCGCAGCTTGCCGGAACCTGGGCAGCAGGGAGCCCGGGGGCGAATGGCTCTGCGCTGATTAGCCCGACTGGCACATCGGCGAGCCCGTACACTATTTCAACCGCGAGCAATATCGATCTGACAAATCGCTCAAATTGCCGCCTGCAATATGACGTGCGCTACAGTTTCAGCGCGAATCCTGGCATTGGTTCGGGCGCCTTGGGCCAGATTCTTTTTGCAGGAAATCTTATCGGTGAATTCAAGAATATATGGGGCGCCAGTGCTTTATCGAGCTCGGGACAATTCGTGACTCGCTCGGCCCTATTGACTGCCGGCATTTCCGGTAAACTCACGATTATCGTCTCAGTACCTACATCAACGATGGCAGATGTACGCATCGACAACGTTTCTGTCAGTTGCCAAAATGCAGCCAGCGCGGCATATTCCGTCGTGCTGGATAATTTCGAAAGTGGGGTAGGCAACTGGACCCTAAATACCAATTGGGCGTTGACCGCAGGCGTCGGGGTTGGCGGCTCTAACGCGATCAAAGCGACAAATACTTTCGCAAATTCCCCAATGATTGCCACTTATCAGCCCAACATAAATCTCCAGGGGCGCATCGGCTGCACGCTGAATTACTATTACAGCCAAGTGGGTTCTTCGCAACTGGCAAATTCCATAGATCTCTACTTCGGTGGCCAGAACATCCGGAGGGATCTTGCATCTGTCGCTTCTTCCAATGTTTCGCAATTTCTTACTGTATTTGAGGGCAATTCAAACAACAGCCTTTACTTCGCCTGCAACATACCTGCGAATAACGGTCAGAGTGCGCCTTGCACTATCGACAATGTCGTATTAAATTGCCAGCAATGATCACGCCTCGAGCCAAATCGTTACTGGTCCGTCATTGACAAGACTCACCTGCATATCTGCACCGAACCTGCCGGTCTTCACCTCGTTGCCGAGTATCTTGCCGAGCTCAGCCATGAAGTATTCGTAAAGCGGGAATGCCAACTCGGGTTTCGCTGCATCGACGAACGACGGGCGATTCCCTTTTTGCGTATCGGCCATGAGCGTGAACTGTGAAACGACTAACGCTTCGCCACGCGTGTCGGCTAAGCTCAGATTCATCTTGCCCTCTTGATCGTTGAAGATGCGCAGGGCGGCGACCTTTCTGGCAAGCGCCGTGGCTTTAGCCTGAGAATCTTCATGCGCCACACCGAGCAAAATGAGCAATCCCGTACTGATTTCGCTGTGTCGCTGGCCGCCAATGTCAACGGCGGCGGATTTCACCCTCTGCACCAGCGCTACCATGGTCGTGAATTTGGCTACAGCAGCCCTTCGATGACACCATCGACCACACGAATCTTACCCGCTTGCGGCACCTTCGGCAACCCCGGCATGCGCAGCATGTCACCGGCAACCGCGACCAGAAACTCCGCGCCGCTATTCACGATGATGTCTTCGAAGTGGATGTTAAAATTTTCTGCCACACCGACCAGCGCCGGGTCTTGTGAAAACGAATACTGCGTCTTGGCAATGCACACCGGGTAGCGTTCGGCCTCTGTGCCGGCAAGGCGCGTGAGCGTGTTTTTGGCGCGCGTGCTGAAGCTGACGGATTTTCCGCGGTAGATGTGCGTGACGACTTTGTGCAGCTTGTCCTCAGGCTTTTCTGAAAGATGGTATGTGAAGCGAAGCGGCGTCGACTCGTTCTGCGCAATGACGCTGAGAACCTCGTTCGCCAGTTCAGTGGCACCATCGCCGCCTTTCGCATAGCCGTCGTTTAGCGCAAAGCGTGTGCCGTGCTCACCGCACCAGTCCTTTACCATCGCGATTTCGTCGGTGCTGTCAAAATCGTAGCGGTTGTAACCGACAACGACGGCCTGGCCGAACGACTGCAGGTTCGCGATGTGCCGTTCGAGGTTCTTGAGGCCGTTCTTGAGTGCGGCCGAATTCGGCTTGCGGATTTCACTCTCTGCTGCCCCGCCGTGCAGCTTGAGCGAAATCGAGGTTGTTGCTATTACCGTCACGGCGGGTT
>JAEUSA010000331.1 GCA_016788945.1 Leptospiraceae bacterium | reverse complement strand
ACTGCATGACACTATTTGCAGAGGCACAGGAGGTGCCGTGCAGCGCCGCGCCACGGACGGCATAGCGGCGCGCAGAGGCATAGGCGCAGCGGCGAGCGCAGCCGAGCCGGGTGCCGTGCAGCGCCGCGCCACGGACGGCATAGCGGCGCGCAGAGGCACAGGCGCAGCGGCGAGCGCAGCCGAGCCGGGTGCCGTGCAGCGCCGCGCCACGAAACGGGAGATATGCACTTTGATCTATAATAGCTGTAAGTACGATAGCATATGACTTTGCATAAATTTGATGTTGCGGTCTTGGGCGCAGGTCCCGCGGGTGCCGCGAGTGCACTTTTTCTTTCGCGCGCCGGCTTCCGCGTGGCCCTGCTCGAGCAACGCGCCTTTGCAGCGGCAGGTCCATCATGGGTAAACGCCGTCTATGCCGCAGCTTTTGACGATGTCGGGCTCGCCCGGCCTCATGGTGATGAAATCGATGCGGCAGATTTCGATGTAACATTTTTCTCCGCCGATATGCAGATGCGGCTCGACGTGCCCAAGCCCGGTTATGTCAACATACGCATGCGCGCAATCGTTGACCGTCTTATCCGTGACGGTTTTGCTGCCGGTGTCACCGGGTTTGACGAAATGCGGCTTCAGCAGTTGCATTTTACCGGTGAGCGGCTTGCGGCGGCGGATTTCATACGCGGAAATCCAGCGGGGCAGAGCGGGGAGTCTTGCCGCATCGAAGCAAAACTTTTCGTCGATTGTACAGGTCTTGCGGGTGCACTGAAGCAGCAGATTGCCGCAGTCAACTCTCTCGCTGCTAATACGCAAGATCGCGATATCTGCATCGCTCAGCAAGAAAACTGTGAAGTCAGTGACGTCGATGCATGCCGTGCTTTCCTCACCCGGTATAACATCTTGCCCGGCACACTCGTCAGCATTCTCGGCACCGCCGGCGGTTATTCGACAATGAGTG
Organism: Leptospiraceae bacterium; assembly: GCA_016788945.1. Taxonomy (GTDB): domain Bacteria; phylum Spirochaetota; class Leptospiria; order Turneriellales; family Turneriellaceae; genus Turneriella. Next base: position 22,062 of record JAEUSA010000331.1, on the reverse strand, counting down.
TGCAGGTGTCGCGCGACTTCAGCGAAGTGGGCCTGCTCGCCGGTTCGATGAAAGATGCCCGTTATCCCTCGGGGCCACAGATGCTGAAGCAATTCCGTGGCGGGCATAGCTGGGTTGGTAAACGCATTTTGGGCGGCGGGGGCAGTATACCGCTGAACGCGCCGCTCGGCACGCTTACAGCACCGGGTATTGCGCTCGTCGGTAATGCAGCAAATCAGGTTTTTTCGACGCACGGTAGCGGCGTCATGCCAGCGCTACAGGCAGCACGCATGTTATCTGACGCTGTGGCGGGTGCGAGCGACCCCGGTGCTGCCGATGTGCTCTGGAAATACACGGCGGCTTTTCAGCGTTCCATGGGGGCAATGCTCGCCACGTACAATATCTTTCGGCGCTTTTCTGAGACTCTGAGCGCCGATGAAATCGGTAAGATGTTCCGCTATGGATTGATGAATGAGGCGATGATGATTTCAGGCATTAGGCAGCAAATGCCGTCGCCATCCCTCAGCGATGGTCTCAACGCACTTCTCGCCGCAGTGCGCGACCCGGCATTTGCCGCGCGCATGGCGAAGGCACTCGCGGGCATGCCGCTTGTGTATCTGCATTACCGCAATTTTCCTGAAAAGTGCAATGAAGCAGAATTTCTGCGATGGCAGCGCCGAGCCGAGGAACTCAACGCCACAAACTTGTCGCCACGCTGAATTCATACACAGTATAGTCGGTGCATGGAATTTCTGTATGCACTGATTGCCCTCGTCACGGGGCTTGCGTTCGGTTTTATCATTGGTCGACTAATAGGTGCGCGTGGCGGCATTGTGGCCGCGACGGAAAATACTCTGCTCAAAGATCGCGTGCAGAAGCTTGAGGCCGAGCAGGGGGCGCTTGCCGCTAAGATTCAAGAAGAGTTCAAAAATATCGCCAATCAGGTGCTCGTTTCGGGCTCACGGCAAGTGCATGACGATGCGCAGAAACAGCTATCGACGCTGCTGAGCCCGCTGCAAAATAAACTTGGTGAGTTTCAGAATCGGTTAGAGCAGACAGCGACCGCTCAGGTGCGTGACAGTGCTGCATTAAAAGAACAGATCCGCTCGCTCACCGATCTCAATAAGACCGTCAGCGACGAAGCGCGGCGGTTGGCCGATGCGCTCAAAGGAGACGCCAAGGCGCGCGGTAACTGGGGTGAGATGGTGCTCGAGCGCTTGCTTGAGGTTGCGGGCCTCAGCAAAGGCACTCACTACGAAACTCAGGTAACCCTCAGGGGAGAGGGCGGTGATTTCAGACCCGACGTGATCGTGCGCCTGCCCGACCAGAAAGATATGATCATTGACTCGAAAGTTTCTCTCGTGCACTATGAGCAGATGTTCAGCGCGGCAAATGACGAAGCACGCAATAACATCCGCCGCGAGCATCTCGCGCGAATTAAAAAGCACATCGACGATCTGGGAAAAAAAGATTATGCCGGTCTTGAGGGCGTCAACAGCATTGATTTGGTGTTTATGTTTGTGCCGATCGAAGGCGCTTTTCTCGAAGCATTGGCGGCCGATAACCTGCTTTACGATTATGCGTTCGGCAAGAATGTTGTGATTCTCACTCCGGGTACTCTGCTGGTCACGTTGCGCCTTGTCGCACAGATGTGGCAGCAAGATAACCAGAACAAAAATGCGTTGAAGATCGCGGTCGAGGGCGGCAAACTCTACGATAAGTTTGTAGGTTTTGTGGACGATGTGCAGCGGCTTGGAAGCCAAATGGAAACCGCGCGCAAGACATACGACGACGCGGTCAAGAAGTTGCATACTGGCCCGGGTAATCTGGTCGTGCAGACAGAAAAACTTCGCGAATTGGGCGCTAAGACAAAGAAAAAACTCGCATTGCAGGCAGACGACGCGGAGACATAACGCCGCCGCTGCGCCGGTTAAAACTCGCCGCGGATCCATGATGTTTTTTGCGCATTAAAATACTTTTCACCGCACCGGGGGCGGTTAACATCGCAGTTCGCCCCTCACTATGGCAGCAGAAATCTGGGAACGCAAGCTCGCCCGCCGTCTTGCATGGATTACGCTTTTCGGCGGTATTGCCAGCTGGGGCATACGGCAATTTCGACTCGGGCTGATGCCCGATAATTTCAATTGGTATCTTGCCGGATTTCTTTTTGTTTTGTTTACCCTGTTGCTGTGGTCGGGACGCTACCGGTTGCTGATCGCCTTTCTGGTCATTAACATGACCTTGATCGCCGGTTGGGCATTGCTCAACAATGTCGATGACCGGCCGCGCCCGGGGGCGGTGATGCTGCTCATGACCGCGAATATATTTTCAGCTGCGTACTATGGCTTTCGCCTTTCTTTCGTGATGACGCTTATCGATACTGCTGTGCTGATATTTCTCGGTTATTACTTCACCCGACCGGGCAACACTGGCCCGCTACCTTTGCCCGCAGGTTTTACGCCGTTTACGAACTGGTTGAGCACGGCAGTCGGATTTCTCACGATGAGCATTTTATGCGTCTCGGTCGTGTCATACGCCGTGAGCCGCCTGAAACATAGCTTCAACCAAATGCGTAACCTTTTGGCCGAAACTCTGGAGCAAAAGACAGCGCTCGAAGAGAAAGAGCGGTTACTCAAGCTGTTCACCGAATTATCATCTGATTACGTGTATCAGGTTGACCTCGCGCAACCCGATCTGGTGCCAGAAGTTTTTGCAGGTTCATTCGAACGTATTACCGGTTATACGCTGGATGATCTGCGCCGCAGAGGCGGCTGGATGAGTATCGTGCATCCTGAAGACCGCACGCGCCTCGAGAAGCAGGTGCCGCGACTGCTTGAAGGTCCGGGTCTCATTTCCGAATACCGCATACTTTCGGCAACTGACAAGACAGTATGGCTGCGCGATCACGTCAAAACCCTGCGCGACGAAAAAACCGGGGCCGTCACCAAACTCATCGGGGCGGTACACGATATTACCGAAAGTAAATCGGCAGAACAACAGATTGAGAACCTTGCCTTTTATGACCCGCTCACCGCGCTGCCGAATCGCCGCCTGTTGCTCGACCGGCTCGAGCAGGCTCTGGCGCTTAGCGCGCGGACCAAATTCTTCGGCGCAATTCTGTTTATTGATCTCGATCACTTCAAAAACCTCAACGATACGCGCGGCCATGAGGCGGGCGATCAACTATTGATTCAACAGGCGCGGCGTCTCGTCCGCTGTGTTAGCGAGGGTGATACCGTTGCGCGCTTGGGCGGTGACGAATTTATCACGATCTTAGATGAACTGTCCCCCGATGCTGAAAGTGCGGCGGCAGTGGCGACCGATGTCGCGCAGCGCATTATCGATGCTCTGGGGCAACCCGTTTCCCTGACCCACCGTACGATGATCGACTACGAGAATACCTGCAGTATCGGCGTGGCGATGTTTCTCGGGCATGAACAGACGATCGATGAAGTTCTGCGGCGTGCCGATCTGGCGATGTACCAGGCCAAAGCAGACGGACGCAATCTTTTCCGCTTTTTTGATCCGCAAATGCAGAAATTGCTCAGCGAGCGCCTCGCAGTCGAAGAAGATCTCAAGCATGCGCTCGCGCAAAACCAGTTTAGTCTCTATCTGCAGCCCAAGGTCGCTACGGGTGGGGCGCTGATCGGTGCCGAAGTTCTGCTGCGCTGGCAGCACCCGGAGAAGGGGCTGCTGAGCCCTATCAGCTTTATCGCCGTGGCTGAACGTACCGGCGCGATTCTTGATATCGGCAAATGGGTGCTGACCGAAAGCTGCCATTTGCTGCGCCAGTGGTCGCAGCACGAAGCGTCGCGGCATCTGAAGTTGTCGATAAATGTCAGCGCACGCCAGTTTAAACAGCGTGACTGCGGGCAGGTTGTGCGTGAAACTCTGTCAGAAACCGGGGCCGCCGGCCGGTTGCTCGAACTCGAACTGACCGAAAGCCTCGCAGTAGAAAACGTTGAAGAAACGGCCGCTAAAATGAAAGCAATGCGCGAAATGGGAGTCGGCATAGCACTCGATGACTTCGGCACAGGTCATTCATCGCTTGCCTATCTCAAACGCCTGCCGTTGACGCAGTTGAAGATCGATCAGTCGTTTGTGCGCGATATCACGACCGATGCCAACGATGCGATACTGGTGCAGACGATCATCGGTATGGCGCATAACCTGAAGCTTGAGGTGATTGCCGAAGGCGTCGAGACTCAGGAGCAGCGCGAGTTTCTTGAAAAAAACGGCTGCCATCAGTTTCAGGGTTATCTATTTGGTAAGCCCGTAAGCATCGAAGAATTTTCTAAAACGTATATCCGATCGGAATGAAGCGGTTTGGTTTTGTGGGCAAAGCCCGTAGAATCAGACAACTGCAAACCTCCGATACCGCTTGGCACTGCGTTTGCGGCATAGAGGCTGACGCAGATGGCAGAAGCGGCAAAAGCAAATACTGCGGCAGTTTCGTTGAGCGAGGTGCGCTCTGAACTCGAGCATGTCGCCGAAGCCTGCGGTTTCGATGTACATCGTCTGCAGGTCAGTTTTGAGCGATCAGATTTCAACCTGCGTACCGAAGTCGCCGAGGTTACCGATGCGCTACTGATCGATATTATCGCAATCGCCAAAAGGCATCTCGAAAACTGGCGGATTCATACTTTTGAGAAATCGTTTCTCTCGATTCAGGCATTAAACGAAAGCCTGTTCTCGACCGAAGGCCTGTTAGATAAAATAAAAATACGCGTGTCGGGTCTCTACGGCGAAAAGGCACTGGAAATTACAAAAAAAGGCGCGCTTTCACCTGCGGAGCTGTCGATGGTCACCGCCATATTACGCCGCGCGCTCGGCAAAACTGCGGCGAAAGATGCGTTGGGTGAACTTGCTGATATGGGTTGCCATATTTTTCGGCCGAGCGATGCGCTGCCGGGAATTGCGGCTTTTAAACGACTGCGCGAACGCCTGCGGGAGACACTCGTATTACCGCTCAAGAACCCCGAAATTTACGACCGCATAGCGCGCGAAACACGCAGCGAATTTGCCGTCAACCGGCCGCGCGCGGTGCTTTTTACTGGCCCGCCCGGCACGGGCAAAACGACGATGGCGCGGCAAGTCGGCAAAGAAGCCGGTCTCGTCGTCGTACACGTTCCGCTCGAGACCATTTTATCGGCATATTACGGTGAATCGACCAAACGCCTCGCGGGGATTTTCGACGTCGCGATGACCTATCGCGACCCGCTGATTCTTTTTCTCGATGAAATCGACGCGCTGGCACCGTCGCGCAACGAGAAATTGTTCGAGGCCTCGCGCCGCCTGCTTTCGGTGTTGCTGCGGAAAATCGACGGTCTGGAAACGCTCGGCAATATTATTACCGTCGGCGCCACCAACCGCCTGCAAGATCTCGACGCCGCACTGCTGTCGCGGTTCGATACCATTCTCGAGTTTAATGATCCTGCAGAAGATGATATTCGCGAATTGCTGGCTTATTATGCGCGACAGCTCGACGCGGACAGCACGAAAAAGCTCGCCGAGCAACTGACGGGCCTATCGGTGCGCGCTATACGCGATATTTGTCTCAGGGCCGAGCGTTCTTTGGCGCGCGAACAAATTGAAAAATCAACCGGCGCGCAGGGCGCAGCAGGTGGTGCGATCGCCGCACCAGTTGGTGCGCCTGCCGCACCAGGTGGTGTGCCTGCCGCACCGACGCTCGAGTACTATTTGCGTACGCTGTCTGAATACCGAACCAGTCGGTTGCAAGACACATAACCATCTTTAACGGACGGAAAACTCGATTTCATCGGTGACCTGCCCCTGATCCATCAGGCGCAGCGTATAGTCACCGCGTTTCAATCTGCGGAATTCACGCACACCACCTGCCACGCTTTTGCCCGGTTCGTGCCCGAGCGCATAGGTATAGGTTGAATGCGCTGCAGCGCGTATGATAATCGGAATTTCCTGCCTTGCTGCCGTTTCATGCGGATGCAGTACGTAACGCTCGCCTGCTGCAGGCGAAAGAATTTCCGGAAAACTGAAATCGGCGTCGCGCTCATGGGCCGTGTGCGCGAGCTGACAGACACCGGGAGTTTTTTCCTTGAGTGCGATGAGCTCGCGGTGCGAAGGACATCGCGCAGCGGCGAGACGACCGCTGTGGCGGCAAATACGGACCGCACGCAGATTGTTGTCGATTCTGAATTGATATTTTTCACCGCTGTGGACGAGTCGCATCACCTGATGAAAAATTCTCCCGGCACCCCATGCGCCAGAGACATGCCGCATCGGTTCACCCGCCGAGTTACCGACCCACACGGCGACGACAAAACGCGGCGTGTAGCCGATTACCCAGCCGTCGCGGTAATCTTTCGAGGTTCCCGTTTTGGCAGCGACAGTAAAAGGGAAGTCAAGAAAGTTGCGGCGACCGAAGGCGCGTTGTCTCAAGGCCCGGTCAGCGAGCATATCGGTGATGCGCTGCGATGTTAACGGCGACAGCAGGCGCTGGCTTTCACCCACCTGCAGAGTTTTCCCGGCGGTAGATTTACCGATGATGAGCGGCCGCATTTCGCCGTCTGAGGCGAGCGCCGCATACGCGCGCGCGAGCATCAGCAGAGTTGCTCCGCCGCTGCCCAGTGCCAGCCCGGGACCGTAGTGTTCAGCGTCTGTACTGAGGTGAGAGAAACCTGCGCGTTTGAGAAACGTAAGAATCTGCGAAAGGCCGATTTTTTCCGCGGCGATGATCGCCGGCACGTTGCGCGATGCGACAAGACTTTCGCGCAGCGTAAGATCACCCCAATAGCGCATATCATTATTGTGCGGCCGGTAAGTTTCGCCCTCGCGCCCGGTGCCCAGCGAAACGTCGCGGTCAGAGAACATAGTACTCGCGCTGAATAGGCCCCGATCAAAACCGATACCGTAGACGAATGGCTTCAGCGTGCTGCCGGCGGAGCGTATGCGCACCGCATGGTTGAGTTCACCTGCGCTATCGGCGGTGAAGTCCGCCGAACCCACCATCGAGCGCAGCGCATCATGGTCTTGGGTCTTCTCAATTACGACGACAGCCGCGTGCTCGGCTCCAGCTTCGCGTATGCCTCGGAGCTCGTTGGCGACAATACTCTGAATCGACTGGTTGAGACCCGCCGAGATGGGTGTGTCGATGCGGCCGTGCGCGGGTAGTCCGTTTTGTCTGAGCCAGTGGATAAAATGCTCAGAAGCGAGGTAGCGTTCCGTCGTTTCGTGCCCGCTTGGCATTGAAGCGAGTAGGCTTTTGATATCGGGTGCGCGTTTGGGGTGAACTCTATGCCATAGGCGCATAAATTTGGCCTCGAAGTTGGCGCGGCCAAGATGCCCCTGACTGATAACTACCGCAAGCGCAACCTGCTGCTCGTCGCTGAGCAAAGTTATATGCCGTCCGAAGATACGCGTGGCTGCGGCGGCGAGGCCCGACGAATTTTTCGGCATCGCGACCTGATTGAGATAGGCTTCGAGCAGTGTCGTTTTGCTGTAGGTGAGGCTCAGCTTCACCGCCACGAGCGTTTCAGCGAACTTGCGCGCATAACGGTTTTGCGGCATCAGGTCAGCATAAATAGTCCGCGCCAGCTGCTGCGGAATCGTCGATGCGCCCGAACGTATTCTCGCCTGCAGCAGATTGTCGAGGGCGGCGCGCAGTACGGCGATAAAATCGATTCCGTGGTGTTCGGTAAACCGCGCGTCCTCGGCAATCAAGACTGCACGCACGAGATCCGCAGGATATTTATCGAGCGGAAGGGCAGAGCCATAACTGCCTACGGGAGTCCGAAACGATTTGAGCAGTATGCCTTCGTACGAATACAGCTCAAGCGGATACAGCGCCTTGAGCCGCTCTTCACCGACGGGCCAGGCGAAGAAAGCGGCAACGGCAATGAGTGTAAACCGTAGCTTAGTCACAGCACGGAGTTAATCCACCCTTGTTCGCCGGGCAGCACTGCGGCCAAATATCTCAGGTTCGTACATGAGTTTTGCCTGACCCGCCGGTTGCACACTCGCACCGCGCACAAGCGGCCTTATGATATAGCGGTATTCGTGGTACCCGGGCGGTATGTAGTTGAAGAACATGACCACTTTGTCGTGACGGTATTCGGTGCGCGTCGGTCGTGAACCGAAATAATATTGTTCCGGTGCCTGGCCGCCTTCGCCTTCTTCGGCGCGTTCCGCATTGCCCGCACCGCTTTTTTCTGTCGAGAATGCCGCGTTCATAACTTCGGTTTGCGAAGCGAGCGGGTCGACGATCACCACGTTGTAGTAAGGTTTCGGTACGCTGACCATCAGGCGTTGCACGTAGAGTTCACCGCGCCGCATTTTTTCCGGAGAAATTTTGCGTTCGACCTGGCGCCCGTTCTGGCTTTCAATCGCAAACAGGTTACGATGCAGCTCGATACCTTCGTCGCGCGGCTGGCTTGCCGCCTTCAGCGTGGCATAATTCAGCCGTGCGGTGAAATATAGGCGGCCGCGATCACCCGATTTGCTGAAAGCAAACGGCAATTGTTTGCCCGGTGTACCGAGTTTGCGTGCCTCAAGCATATTCCATGATTTCGAGAACACATCGAGCTTATGCGAATTCAGCTTCTGTGCAAAAATGCGCGTACCGCCGAGCGTCACTTCGCCGCTGAAATCGAAAGCGCCGCCCGAGGTTTCGAACGTGCTGCGGTATTCGTCGAGCGAGATCGCCATGAGGCCGATCGAATGTGTGTCGTAACCCCGGCTGTTCTTCAACAGGTGGTTCACGACCTGAGGAATCAGCGGGTTATCGCGATCAAGCATGATGAACACGCTCAGCACAAGCGATAGCGCAGAATTCGGTGAATAAAATGCCTGTGTGACATGGGTATTGGCAATTTCTTTGATCATCACCGAAGTCGTCGTCACTTCGAGCCGGCTACGGAAAAATTCAACCAACCTGCGGGTATCGGAGTCATCTTTGTAATTGGTAATCTTTTCCTTGGTTGCAATCGCCAGCGCGACGCGCGCTTTCGCGCGTACCGTCAGGTGTTCTTCGTGCTTCAGCAGAAATTTGGTCAGGTCTTTTCGGTATTCGCCTTCGCGCGCCAGGGCGAGATTGATCAGGGCGAGCGATTCGAGCATCCAGTGGCGATTACCTTTGTCTTCGGTTTTCAGATAACTATCAAGGTATTTTACTATCCCTGATCGAATCTGTGAATTCGTGCGGATGTTCCGCTTTTCTGCTTCTTGCATAACGGTGAGCACATATGCAGAAAGGTATGGGTTGGATTTCTCCGGGTATATCGGGGATTTTTTCCACAACAGCAAGCCACCGTCGCTATTGACGAACTCACCGAGCTCACCGATAAACAATTGCTCGATTCGTGAGAAGTCATAATCGTCGCCGCTTTTAGGCTTGATGGCAAAACTCTTGAGCAGTTCGCCCGAGGTGATTGCCAGCAAATAGGCCGACGCGCGTTGCTCAAGGCAGTGGTAAGGATTCACGCTATAGAAGCCGAAAGCTTTGTCGAGCCCGACAAGCGCCGTAGAAGCGAGCGTAATATCCATGGAGCCGAGGTTGCCGAGAACATCGTTTTCACCGGGTATGATGATCGCCTCAGTGGCGGTCTTGTCGGTGAAGCCGGCGATTGCGAAAGCTTCGGCCGAGGGCGATTCAAGTACGGGGAATTCAAACTTAACGCGATCTTGTAGATCGTCGGCTTTAAATCCTTTTGCCGCAAGCTCTTTCGCTGCGTCGGCGCGCGCGGTGACAAAACCCGACAGTGTAATAGGGTCGGGCGATGCCTTTTCATTTTTCAATTCTGCGGGTTTTTCCCGATAGGCCTTGAGCAGTGCTGCATATTTGCTGAGATTGAGTTTCGAACGGAAACTGACTTCTTTCGATTCACCCGCCCCGATCGTAACCGTCTTCTCTGCGCCAGAGGCAAGCAGGTCGGCACCCAGCGAAACGGTGAAATCTCCTTTTTCGCCTGTCTGGTTGATGACCACGGCACCGATTTCCAGTTCGTCACCCGCGCGCATAAAGCGCGGCATCAGCGGCTGCACGACCAATGCTTTCTGCACGCGAAACTCGCGTTCGTGTTGCGCGTATTTGCCACCCGCAGCGGCGAGCGCCATGATGCGGAACGTCGAGAGGTTATCGGGTAATTTGAATGTAATCTCGGCTTTGCCGTCTTTGTCGGCGCGCAGGTCGCTTTTCCAGAAAGCGGTGTAGCGGAAGTTTTTACGCGTGCCGCTCTCACTGTCGAGGTTGAATCCGCCAGAGCCCATGCCTTCACCCGCTTCGCCGGGCCCGCCGCCGGGATTACCGCCTTTACCCGAGAAGTCGAATTGGTGAATAATCGCGTGCCGGTTTTCAAATAACTCAACCGCGAGCGCCCAATTGTTGAAGAAAGTGCTCACCGGGTCGCTGAAGTGATAGTTTACCAGATCGAGCACCGCGCGGTCAGCGACAGATAGCGCAATTTCCGCTTCGGGTTCGGTCGAAACCGAAATCTTTACCGTGTCACCGGGGCCATACTGCGGCCGGTCGTAAGCGAGAGCGAGGCGAGCGCGGCGGGAATCTGTCGAAACAGGAATACTCATCGACCCGAGCTTGAATGCCGGTGCGCCAAGATCTTGGTATGCAGTACGTTTGCCGATCTCTTCGCGCGGTTTGACGATCAGCGCGGTGAGATAGACGTTCGGTAAATACTCCTGCTTAATTTCGACGGGAACGGTAATTGCATAGTCTTTGATTTCAATCTGACGCTGCCAGTAGACTCTCTCGCGCTCGAGGGTAATCAGCGCCCGCCCGGTTTTGACCGGTGACTGAATGACAATCTTTGCGACATCACCGGGCTTATACGCAGCGCGGTCGGCGAACATGCCGACCTGATCGTCGTTGCGCATGTAAAAACCTTCGGATTCACCCGAGACATAAAAGCCGAGGCGGGCAAACGACTTTTCGCCCTGCGGCTGCACAATCAGATAATATTCCCCCGGTTTATCGGGTTTGAAGTTGTAAGCGACGGGTTTATCGCTGGCTGTCAGATTTTCTGTCGCCACGAGCGTGCGCACTGGATTGTTTTTTGTCTGCAGAGTGCCGTCGGGCCCCTGTGTGCGCACACTTTTCCATGTCTGCCGCAGCACGCTGACCTTAACTTCTGTCGCGCCGGCGTTCTCCCCCGCATTAGAGAGAGCGATAATTTCAAACTGCATATTTTCGCCTGTATTGGCGTAGCGCTCTTTCGCTTTGATGCCGGTAACGAATTTGCCCGCATGTACAGTGACCGAACGGCGGGCCGAAACACTCTTGTCGTCGACATCTTTGACGGTGGCTTCTACGTTCAGTGTATAGGGGTACTCAAGCGATAGCGATTGTTTTTCTGGCAGATCGATGGTCTCGCGAAATGCCATGGCGGAGAGCGGAATGCGCATAGAATATTTACCGTTGGCGGCGAGGCGACCGCTGGTGCCCGTGAAAAAACCGGTATCGGTTTCTTCGCTCTCGCCGTAATATGAATAGCGCTGATCACCGAAAACAAAGTCGGGATAATTATCAAATCGTGGCGTGTCTTTGCTGCGTGAGACATCCGCCTGAAAACGCGCACCCTGCATGGGTGCACCGAAAAGATAGGTGCCGTCGATCAGCGCATCGAGATGGCCGCCGGCTACCGCATCGCTGAGGCCGGCAACGCCGACCGAAAAGCTCACGGGTCGGAACTCTTCAATCTGAAAAGTGTCCTGTACATGCTGGCGACCAAACTCATCGCCGGGTGAAATCGAGACGGTGTAGTGGCCGAGCGGGGCACCCTTGGGTATTTCGACTTCACCGCCGACACCGCCCTGCTGCGAAGTTTTGAGCGATTTGGAATAAATCGATTTGCCTTCGGCATTGTTGATTTCGACGGTGACACTTTCTTTTGCGAGGGCGCTGAACTGATCGGCCTGCTTTTTTGCCAGTACAGCCTTGTAGGCGACCGTGTCACCCGGTGTATGCAGCTTGCGGTCGAAAACGATGACGCCCATCAGTTGCGGGCCCGTGAGGTCGTAGGCAAAATTGCCGCCCGTGGGTTGAATCGACAAGCGCTGTTCTTTTGAGGTGACGAACGCGCGGTCTTTATCTTTGCTCGCCACGTAGATGACATGCTCACCGCTTTCCCGGATATTTCCTTTGTTGATCAGGCAATAACCGTCATTTCCAGTTGTACAATCGCCCTCATGCTTTGCGTCGGTGTAGCGACTGACCTTGGCGCCGGCGACCGGCTGCGCGCGGGTGAGTGAATGCACCCACACATGGCTGCCGCCGACAGCGGGGCGCGCGGTAATACCGAGATCGGTTGATTGTATTGCTTCATAGACGGCGTTATCGCGAGCTTTTTCGCCATCTTCAGCGTTGTAAACCTGCGCAAACACCCAACCGCGTTGGTCGTCGAGAAACGGAGCGAGGTTAAAACCGGTGTGGCCGATTTGATTTTTGGCGATCCGGGTTTTGAAATCGATGGTCTTGCCCTGCGGTGACTTTTTTTTCATGTATTGGCTGAGCGAGTAGGCGTCTTGAGTTTTGACGAAACCGAATACGTCATCGAGGGAGAACGTGCTGACTTCGCCGCGCAGCTGCTGAATATTCGATACGTTGAGCGGATAATTCTGTGCCATCGTCGCTTCGAGCACAGAACCCGACTCGACGCGTTGAAAAAATTTGTCGCGGTCGGGAAGTTCTGTTTCAAACGAGCCGCCTTTGACGAGGCGATTTCCCATCACATCGCTGAATTCAGATAGTGTGATCTTATATTTTTTTCCCGGTTCGACGTTCCAGGTGCTGATGGAAATTTCGGTAACCTCGCCATATGGCAACCAGATGGCTTTGCGCGGTGGATTAAATTTGATGGCGCGTACGGCCACCTTCGGGTTCACCGGGTTCGAGAATTTGAAACGGGTCTGATCGCGTTCGGGCCAACTTTTGGCACCGTCTTCAAATTCTGCGGTAAAATCACCATATGTTTCAAATGACGTCTTGTGCTCGTCGGGCAATTGCGTGAGCACGCCTTTGGCTTTAAGACCCTTGGCGACGATGACCTCGATTTTAGCCGCTTTCGCCAACCGTTCCCGCGGCACGATGCGCCATGTGCGGCCGTCTTTCTTTTTGCGGCGACCGCGGTAATCGGTTTCGGCGAACTGTTTCAGGTCATACGCAACGGCGCTGCGGTTTTGCAGCAATCGCAGTTTGTCGGCGAGCGCCGTTTGCGCCACGGCAAAATTCAGCGTGATGCTGAACTCCTCATCGTATTTGATTTTTCCATAACTCTGCGCCGAAACATTTTCTACGCGTAGGTCTGGCACTTCCATGCGGAATGAAAAACTTTTTGCTTCTTTCAGCTTCTGTCCGGTCACCGCGACCGTATCTGCGTTCACGGCAACAGAGTATTTACCACCTTGTTTCCAGTCTTCGTCGGGAACAAACGCACAAATGCGGCTGCCATACCAGCGAAAACGGCCCTTCACCTTCGGCGTGACGCTGAACGCACCTTTCGTCACTTCGTCGAGCGTGCCCAACGGCACTACCGGATGGCTGAAAACAACAAAAATTTCTTTGCGTTCGTCACCCAGCGAGATTTTTCCCTCGGGCGTTGCCTGAACAACGGAAAGCACCTTGTCGTCAATGACCGTTGCACTCTGCGGTTTATCATCGGGTAACTTGAGTGAAGAAGATCCACCGCCACCGAAAATCGCCAGCGCCGGTAAACTGAGCGCGACCAGCGCGATGGCAGCGACCACACCGCCTCGCACATACTTTGATGGCGGCAGTTTCTGCCAGGTGTTAACAAGAATTTCTTTAAAGCGGATTGTCTGCGCGGTGAGTTTCTGTTTCCCGGTTTGGTAGGTTTTCACTGCAACTGCAATGACGGTCTGCCACAGGGCGGCTAAGCTGGCTTTGAAGGCGGGCATCGGCCATGCCGGCCTGCGACATGGCGCAGAAAATCACTTTTTACCACAACCAGGCAAGGCCAAGACGACGATATTCATCGAGCCCGGGTTCGCCGCTCACCAACGTGAGATCCCGGCCGATGGCCTGCCAAATCAGCATGCGGTCAAAGGGATCGGTATGCAAGTGCGGCGGTATGTTGCGGAAACCGAGTGCATCCGCTTCGCTGACAGTGATGAGATTGAACCCCTGTTCTTTTGCTTCGTGGAGAAGTATTTCGGGTGAAATATTTTTCAACCGCAATTTACCGAGGGAGAATTTCAGTGAAATTTCCCAAAGGCTGATCGTCGAAAACCACACCGCGGTTTCCGATTTCTCCATCAGTCGCAGTGTTTTCTGCGGAATTCGTTTGGGATCTACGAGAAACCAGATTAATGCATGCGTGTCGAGCAACAGCCTCACAGATTCAGAAATTCCTCGGTGGTAAACTTGAAGTTTTCGGTAAAGATGACTTCGCCACGCCCGGCAAGCGACCCAGAACGCCGATTTTTCCCTTTAGCCATGGCTTTACGGTATTTGTCGTAGGGGACCAGCACGGCAATTTTTTCGCGCTTACGGCCGAAACCGAGCACAACCTCTTCGCCGCTGCGTACTCTGTCGAGCACGTCGGAAAACTGCGCTTTAAAATCTGCCACCATGAGCATACTTTCCATGACATCTTTTCATATTAAAGTTGTCAAGTTGTCAAGTTCTTTTGGCGTTCAAACTGACCTGCACATACGTTTGGGGCAAAGTTTCGAGAATATCCCGCGCCAGCATACCTCGATCAGCACGCATAGCATTGCACCAGATTTCGGCGGCTTCGGCATGGAGCATCACGCCTGCGGCCGCCGCATCGCGCGCGGGTAGGTGAGCGCTCAGTGCGGCGATGATGCCCGAAAGCACGTCACCAGAGCCGGCCGTTGCGAGCACTGGATTGATAAAGGGAGAGACCAGAACTTCGCCATCGGGTGTGGCGATGAGTGTGTGTGCGCCCTTGAGTACAACCGTGCATCCCCATTCCTTTGCTGCACGCCGTGCGTGCGCATAGCGGTCGGCTTCGATGGCTGCCGTATCGGTGCTCAGCAGACGTGCCAATTCGCCGGAGTGCGGGGTGAGTATGAATCTGTCGTTGAGCGCTTTTTTGCCGGCGGGCAGGCGCGCAAGAATAGTAAGCGCGTCGGCGTCCAAAACAACCGGGATGCCTGCCGTAGTGACGACTTCATGCACCAGTGCCTCGGCATCCTGATTTAGGCCAAGGCCCGGGCCCATCACGACGGCCGAACGTTTCAGCAATGCCTGCGCTACTGTTTCTGCGAGAGCGCCGACAGAAATTTCTAAGAGCATGACTTCGCGCGTCCATGCCGAGAGTGCCGGCACGGCGTCGCTCCAGGTGAGAATGGTCGATAATCCGGCGCCAGAGCGCAAAGCCGCCTCAGCCGCAAGTTTTGCTGCACCGGTTTTCAGTCGTGAGCCAGCGATGACGAGTATGTCACCAGCGCGGTGCTTGTAGGTTGTTGCACCGCGTCGCGGCAGAGACGCGCGCATAAATTCAGCATCCAGAACGCGAGCCGTAACGCCGGTTTGTTTAAGAATGTGGCTATCATCGTTCATCAGTTCTACCCGGTGCAATGTTCCGGCAAATTCGCGGCCGCGAGGCGTGAGCAGGCCGGGTTTAAAATGGGCGAAGGTAACGGTGTGATGCGCCGCGACTGTTGCACCTAACGGTTGCCCTGTGTCGGCATCGAGCCCTGAAGGCAGATCGAGAGAAACTCTTAGAGCATGCGCGGCATTGAGCGCTACAATTGTTTCGGCAATGAATCCCGACGTCGGGCGCGCCAGACCGGTGCCGAACAGCGCATCAATAATCACATCGGCCTCGGCAATTGCGTCCCGTGGAATTTTTTCAACGTCGTTCATCACCACACATTCAAAACCTGTATTGGTCAGCCGGTCATATTGAATTTTGGCATCGCCGCGAAGCTGACCTGCTTCACCGGCAATATAGACTTTGACGGCAAACGACTGACGAAGTTCGCGGGCGACGACGAATCCGTCACCGCCATTGTTGCCTGCGCCGCAGAAAATCAGAATCTTCGGCGGATTTGAATTTGCCAGACTGGAAATAATATGGCGAATGTGCGCGGCGGCACCTGTCCCCGCGCGTTCCATGAGCTCGAGCCCCGGTGTACCAGCTTCTATGGCGAGTTCGTCGTAACGGCGAATTTGTGCGCGGGAGAGTACGGGTTGCATTGCTAACGCCAGCGGGCAAAACGTTCGCTCAGCGAGCGCAGTATGCTGTGAATATTCTCTTTCCTGAGGTTATAAATAATGAGGATGGTAATCAGCAACAAACCGGTCAGCGTCAGCAGCACAAACCCGACAAACTGGTTTTGCAAACCTTCCTGTACGAGGTTGGCAATAATATTGAGTGTAAAAAACAGCACGCCGAGAAACAGGTAACTGCGTATGCGGAACAGCATGCCGGCAAAAATGCCGGCAAGGCATACGAGGCCGAAAACCACAGAGTAGGCCGGGTTTTGTGCGAGGCCTGAGCGCAGCGTGACATGCATTGCCGCCGGCAGGTACGCTATGAGGCCGCCGATGGTGCGCACGCGCGCCTGATTTTCTGCGGAAAGCGAATCTTTGAAGATGCTGGCAAAGAAAATGATCGTCAGGCCTGCGGGAAATGCATAGAATTCTGATGAATCATAACCCGCCGATAACGCGACGAAAAACAGCGCTGCGTTCAGCGTGATGGCTGCGAGTGCGGCGAACAGGTTTTTCTCACCGAAGCGCGAGAGCAAAAAATAAAGACCGCTCGAGAGTAACGACAGGAAAGCCGTATTCAACGTACGAAAGTTGTCGATAATGAGCGCTACCACGACAGGCAAAATAGCAGCAAAACGCCGTGTCGGTTCAGAGACTACCGTAAGCGAAAACCGTTGCGCAAAGATGCTGATACCCAGCAGTGCAAACGCATAACCGAAGGCAAAAAACGCGTCGACCTGAGCAGAATTGATATTGAGCAGCGGGCGCAGCGAAAAATAAATGCCAGCAATCGTTGCCTGTGCGACGTAAACATACCGGGTGCGCGCCGATACAAACGCGGCCGTTATGTTGAGCACGAGGTAGAGCGCGAGCGTGATCAGCGTTACGATCGCAGCCAAAGGTAGAGGATTCAATAGGTTTGTGGATAGTGCAACGAGAATGATACCGGCGACGATAACGACGGCATCGCGCGCGGTAAAGTAACCGGCGTAACGCTCAGCGTCTTTTGTCTGAAGTTTTTTGAGCTGCAGCGTCACCATCAGTTGGTGGACCAGCACCAGAGCGAGGGCAAAAGGGGCGGCTTGCAGAAAGGTGAACGTCTCTCCCGCCTTCGACAGGGCGAGCCAAGCCACAACGCCCAGTGCCGCTGAAAGAAACAGGCTGGCGATCGCAGCGAGTGCGGCCCGTGACCGCCCGGCGATGCGGTTTAAGGCGACCCGAAAATATAGCGCGGTAATTGCCAATGTTGCGACGAGCGCCGGTGAACGGTAATAGTCGCCGCGCGCGACGTAGCTGCCATTGGCATTCAGCACACTCAGCCCTGCCGAGAGTGCATTCGCACCCTGCATCTCGGTCGCCGCATAAAAAAATGCGGCGATGATATAGAGCGTGCCCGCGAGAAATGATGTCTCAGCGACAAAAGCTTCGGCTAAATCGAGTTTGGCGGCAATTTTCTTTGTCGGCAGAATCATGGCAATGGCTGCAAGCGCGAGCACAGGCCCGGGCCATACGGGGTAGACTGAGCCGAGGTGCGCACCGCCGTGCACAATGAGCAATCCACCGGTGAAGAGAATAAAAGCCGAAGCGCGTACATTGCCTGCCGCCAAGTAGAGCGCGGCGACACCGAGTAAAATGACGCCGGGTGAAACAGACGCCACTTGAAAAGACATCAGCGCAATGAGCAGTGTATAACCTATGCTCCAGAGACCCGATTCAAACGAAACCCCGAGGGAGTTCTTGCTGAAAAATGAATGCGTGACAAAACTCATCGCGTTCGTGAAACGCGTGGCAAAAGCCATCAGCGCCAGCAGCGAAACGCCGGCGGCAAAACCTATCACGATATTTTGTCGAAATCCGAGGTAGGTTTCGCCGGCTGATAGTGCCAAAGCAAAATTTTGCCACAGATCAGAGATGGATCCGCCGTAGCGCACCGGCAACCATTCGGCCGCACTGTTGGCATTGCTGAGCGCCGGCCCCAAAAAACTTTTTTCGGCAAATAGCGCTGCGAGAAAAACCGGTAGAAACAAATAGAACAGGTGGCGAAAATGCAACGTGACGGTGTGCGTGAGAATCAGCGGATAGAGAGCGAGCGCAAGGTAAATTGTCGGTGGGACAAAATAAAACGCGCGGTCAAAATCGCCGCGCGAGACAGCGAAAGCATCATATAACAGTAGCAGCGTCAGCACGCCAACTCCTGTGACCGGTACGAGAAAATACCAATGCGCTTGTTTACCCGCCTGCAGATATTCACCGTAGCGCGGGCCATATGTCTTCAGCGCGAGTGTGACGAGCGCCAGTAAGGGCATCATCAGCAGCAAACGCCAGCCGACCACATCCATCGGCAGCGGCCTGCCCAGCCGGTTGATAATTGCCGTGAGACCGATGCCGAGCGCAAAAGTAAACAGCACGGCGAGTGATCCGCGCAGGCGCAAAGCCGCAAACACTTTGAAATGAAAAACAGCCCCGACCAGCACGAGAAAACCCAGTTGGGCGAGTAGTATCTGCCCCCGGGCCGAATAATCGGGCCGGTCTATCCAATTCATGGCATTAAAAAATTGAAACACCAGCAGCGCGAGGGCCGTCACCGCCGCACCTTGTCCTATGTTGGCAATGCCGCCCGCGTCAAACGGCAGCCGCAGGTGGAATAAAAATACACGACCGTGTCTTTGCGCGGTTGTATGGCCAGTCTCTCGTCCGCCGGCAGAAAGCAGCGCTGCGGCGATGTAGAATAAGAGTGCGAGCGAAACCAAAAAAATACCCGCCTCGGCGTAGTCGCGCAGGTTGATGAGCCGCGAAAGCCCCAACGCCAAGGCGAGATTTGCCATGGTGCTTATCACCATACTGCGGTCGCCGACCGAACGCATGAGGAGAAAGAACCATGCGGTGACGAGCCATAGCAGAGGGCGCACCACGATTGTGCGGTCGAAGACCGGCAAGACCCACGCGCCGTTATCGGGGTAGGTGTTGATTGCGAACACCGAGATCACGGCGCAGATGAGTGAGAGATCGTGCAACGGATAACCGGAGTCATGCTCATCCGCCGATCGAGCTTGCCGTTCAAAAATCCATCCGCCTATGGCATAAATAACCGCGAGAGCGAAAAATACCTCATTGGCCTGAATCAAGAGCCCTGCGGGTAGCGGCAGCCGTGCGATGAAAACCAAAAGCCCAATCGGTGACAGATAATGAAAAGCTGAGTGCTTTATCCGTGCGCTCTGGTTCGCGCGCGGAGGCACATCGTGTGCCGCGCTCACCTCGCGCATCCGTGCGCTCCGGTTCGCGTGCGGAGGCATATCGTGTGTCGCGCTCACCTCGCGCATCCGTGCGCTCTGAAAAATACTGATGGCGGTGAGCAGGCCTGTCGCTGCGGCGGCGATGTGCGGTTGATTCGAGAGCAGTTGTGCCAGCGAACCCAAGATACCACAGATCAACGCCCAGTAAGAAAAAATACGCTTCTTATTCTCATGAAAGCCGCGCGCGAAAAACGGAATCAACAGCTGAAAGATAAAGAAGGCGAATACCTGCGTGGCGTATTCACCCGAAAATATTTTCGTCAGGCGCAAAAGCAGGCACATCGTGAGAAAAATGACCGCATGGATTGCAGCATTGTGGTTTCGCGCCGCGCGTAAAAAAATACCGATCGCGAGGGGCAGCGTCAGAACTCTGAATGTAAATGGCTGCGTTTGCCCAAGGTTGCCTGACAGAGGTTGAGAGACAACGAGCGCTATCATCGCCACGATCGCATACGCGGTAATCTCGAGCGCCGTAAAAAAACGCACACGGCCATGATCGAGCGTGCGCATGAGCAGCGCAAACTGCCCGAGCACTGCCATAACCGACAAATGCCTTAATGAGCGCGAAAGGTCATCATCAGCGGCGATGGGCAGCGGTAACAATACAATTGCCAGAATCACAATTCCCGTGACCGCAAACGCGAAGCGCCAGAGCGGATTTTCGCCGCGCAAAAGTCCGGTCGCCGACAGCGCGGCGGCCGTCAGTGCCACAATGATGACCGGCGTCAGTAACGGAATTGTAGCGCCCAACGCGGCAAGTGCCCCGAGAGCGAAGGGTACCGGCAGATAAAGAACCGCCGAAACGTATGGAACGGCGAGACGGCGGGCGAGGGGTATGAGCGTCACGAGCGATAATAACAGAGAGATTCCCGTTGCTGCGGCCCCGGCTTCTGAGGAGAGCCGCGATATCGTGCCGGCAATCGAGAACATCAGAGGAATCAGCGCCGCGGCGATAATGAGCAGCATTTTGCCCGTGCCGACGCTCTTGCGGTAGAGAAAAATGCCGAGACCGAGAAACAGCGTGTGATAAATAAAGAAGGCAAAAAGAATCGTGAACGGTCGCAATATACCCTCGAAGCGCAACCACGCTTCACGTATACCCATGATCGAACCCGAGATCACGAGCACCATCGCAACAAACCACCATACATATTCGTTAAACAATGGCTTCAAGGTCTGCGCCAGCGATTCGAACGACAGCAGCTGATCGACCCCGCCCATCGGTGGATGTATAATGTCGTCGGTTTTCTCTGCGCTGTGCGCCGCTTTTGCCGTTTTGGGCGCAGCCTCGGTTTTGCTGACGATCAGGCTGCGCAAAGCCGCGCCGACACCGGCGAAGAAAGCGCTGAGCGCGCCCGACAAATAACTCACGAAGTCATCGCGCTGGTTACCGGCAGCGCTGCTTACTTCTGCCGAAGGGTGATAACCGAGTGCGTCAAAAATCTGTGCCGCCGCCCGGCGCGAAATTTTCCCCGACCGCAACAGCGTTTCGGTCAACTGTCCGGTGTGTTCAATACGGTTGGTGCGATGAGTGTCCTTACTTTCAGCCACAGAACCATAAAGGGGGAGTTCTATAATATTCAAAGCGTTTTTGCCCGTCCTGTGGCGCGGGCGCGACCGCCGTGGTTGGGCAGGAAATGTATGCAACAGCTGCCCGCACCACGACATCGTGGTATAGCGGCCGGCGTAGCATCAAAACTGAAAATAAATGAAGGTTTTGAGTTCGGCGGTATAGATGCGGTACGTCGCGAGGCAGGCGATATACGCGGCGAAGGCCTGCACCGTTGCCGGAAAATACGAGAACATGAATTGGAGTAAAAAGTGAAATTTCTCCGGCATCCATTGCCAGAGATAAGGAAGTGAAATCGCGGTGAGAATTTTCCAGTCGATATTGGGTGCCGCAAAGGTCAACGAGCGAAAAGAGTCCATGACCGCGACAAAGGTGGCAAAATCGTGGCAGCGGAAGAATATCCAGGAAAACATCACGAGGTGAATGGTGATGAACCAGACGAATTTTTCGCCTAAGCTATAAAAGAAACCCGTGCGCTGCGGAATGCGCGCGAAGAAGGCGGCGTAACCGGTTACACGCTCAATGACGAGCACGAGGCCATGCAATGCCCCCCACAGCACAAAGTTAATCCCCGCGCCATGCCACAGACCGCCTAACAGCATGGTCAACAGCAGGTTGAGGTAGAGCCGTTTGCGGTTGCCGCCAAGGCTGATGTACAGGTAATCCCTGAGCCAGGTAGAGAGTGAAATATGCCAGCGCCGCCAGAATTCGGTAATAGTCAGTGCAACGTAAGGCCGGTTGAAGTTGATCGTGAGGTTAAAACCCATCACGCGTGCAGCGGCAATCGCCATGTCGGTATAACTCGAGAAATCGAGATAGATCTGTATGCCGAACGCATAGACGCCGAATAGAGTTTCTGCCGAGGTGAACATTGCCGGGTCAGAAAAAATGCGGTCGGCGAGATTCACCGAAATCCAGTCGGCGAGCGTTTTTTTGAAGAGCCCCTTGGCAAAAAGGTAGACGGCGCTGCCGAAATCAGAACGCGACGGCAGAAAATGGCGAATCGAATCCATAATCTGCGGAATAAAATC
>JAEUSA010000291.1 GCA_016788945.1 Leptospiraceae bacterium | reverse complement strand
AAAATTGTGCCAGCGACCTGCCGCGCAGCCCCCTGATTTCAGCCATTCTAAGCGGAATTCCTGCCCTCTAAAGGCACCACCTCACCAAAAAACTATACAGGCAAATATAGTTTTTTGGTAGACAGGATATGTAGGAGATTTAACGATCTTTTCATCTTGTTTTAGGGTGGTCGGCAATGCCTGCTATCCGGGGAGAAGAAGATGAAATTTAACAAGTTGAACGTAAACGAAAGCGCAAAACAGGTCAATAACGATATTGAGAAGTATCTCAATTTTGTCGTGCGCAATCTCGATAAGGCGATGGCGCTGACCGGGTTGGGCGGGCGCAAAGCCGACTACGACGATGAACACTATGAATTTATCGGCGGAGCGAACGATGAGCTGCGCAAAAAGCACTATGATAAGAGTCTGCGCCTACTGTGGAAAGCAGAGAAGCATGCGTCATGGTCTACTTTTGACGATTGCACGAAAGAAGAAGAAATGCTGTTGAAAATGGCAGACCAGTCATTGAACGCGGCAGAAAAAAAAGAACTGGATCGTGTCAAATCGGCTGAGTACAAAGCGTTGCTGAACCGCGAATATACCCAAGCGCAGAAACAAGCGATCGTCAACATACTATCGCTGATCGGCCACGGTGAAGCATACGCCTGGCTGGTGTCGAATGAAGTCTTGCGCGACGTTAAGAGTACGGGCGCGAAGGCCGCTCTCACCATGCAGGTACTCGAAGAAGCTAAACATTTCGTCGTTCTGCGTGAACTGATTCAGGCCTTCGAGTGCGAAATTCCGAGGTTGCCTATATACGAATACATTATGCTCGAAGGTACGCTGAAATCGAAAGGGCTCGAAAAATTCTTTGGCATGAACGTCTTAGTCGAAGGTATCGCTCTTTCCATTTTCGGTGCACTCAGCAAGTATCCGGGCCTCGAGGTGCTTGAAATGTTCCACCTTGACGAATCGCGGCACTGCGCACTGCCAACCAATTATCTCAAAACCGCGCCGCTCACTTGGTGGGAAAGAAACAATCCGGCAGCGATGGTGAAACGTTTTGCGCTTGTTCTGCCCGCAATTCCGCTCGCCTTCAAAATGGAACCGGATTTTGCAGAACTGGGCATCGATGTTTTCGACTTCGGCGGATCACTCGTGCGTAAGGTGATCAACCTCGCATACCGTGTCGGCTTCCATCTCCCGCTGCCGCAGGAAAACATGAAAGCTTTCATCAACTTTCTGTTTAACGCCTACTGCAACGCGACGCGTGAAGGGCATGTGTACCAGCAGTTTCTCGAGCGCGAAGCGACGCTTGGGGAAAAAGAACTCGCCGTCGAACGCGAAGTTTTTCAGCTCACCGCTGAGCAAAATGCGGGCCGTGAACTGTTAGCCTCAGCCTCCTGAGTTCCACACCAGACTCCGGGAGCAATTGTTCCCGGACTCTGCTTTTACCAGACAAACGTCAGATCGACGATACTGCCGCCGCCAGTGCGCGGATCACGGACATAATGCAATCCTTGGTAGCGCACCAGACGCTTTGATTTCACGAGAAATGTAAGATAAACCGGGTCGGAAAACCAGCGGTAGACAAAGTTTTCCGGCTGCATGCGCATGAGCAGGGCCGGTTGTTTCCTGAAGGTAATGGTTTTTTCCAATTGCGCGCGCAAACGCACCAGTTTACGCTGTAGGGGAAATACGCAGAAGAAGACAATTTTTTCACCCGCAGTGAATGCCTTCCAGTTGTGTTCTATAAACGGTGGCAGACCGGGCACAGTCAGCGCGACAATCGCGCCGTCATTGTGCTTCAGCCGGTGCGCATCGGGGGTACCTTTCGCCGAATCTTGAAACAGCAGATTAAAACCACTAACGGTTTTTTCAATCATTTCGCGGCGGCCGTCACGATCGTCGATAAACGCCAGATCAGGTGAGAACCTGTCTTTTCGGTAGTTTATCGTTTCCCGCGCGAAAAGTTTGCCGTTGGGCAAAAGGTAACGTATCTGAGCGGAAACGAGTTTTCCACCGCTGCGCAATTCGCTGCCGCTGCAAGTAAAGATGACCGCGCCGCCGTTCGGGTCCACAGCCTTACAGCGAAAATGCCGCGTTTCGGCGTAGAGCGCCCCCGCGCAACAGATGATGATAAGCGTGCACACCCGGTGCAGTATGGTTCGGATCACTGCCGGTAGTTTTTGTCAGCGAAACATGCTGAAAACCGGATTACGCGCCCACTTCTGTGAAATTTTCTGACAGTTGCGCAATCGCCGCTGCAGGCGAGAGCGAACGACCTTGTTCACAGAGAAAGCGCCGGGCAAAACGGGCGCCCGGTAATGCATGGAAGATGTTCAGCATGTTGGCAAAAAAACGCGCTGCCGTCATATCACTGCTCTCATGCGTCGAAGCATATTCTGCCATTTTCGCCATCACGGCAAACCTCGCAGAAATGCCCGCCGCGGGATTTTCGCTGAAAAACCACGGATCTTCGTGCGCTAGGCGACCAATCATCACCCTGTCGATGTTCAAAAGATGAGAGCGAATCGCTTCCCGAGTTCTGATGCCCCCATTAATTTCCATCTCGCGGTCGGGAAACTGTCGTTTCAAGCGATAGACCATCTCATAATCGAGCGGTGGTACTTCCCTGTTCTGTTTCGGCGAAAGGCCGCCCAAAACAGCCGTACGCGCATGTACGGTCAGCGACGCCGCACCGGCAGCAAATACCGCCGCTGCAAATGAGGTTAATCCTGCTTCTGATTCTTCGCCGTTGATACCGATGCGGCACTTTACGCTGACGGGAATTCGTATACGCCGACGCATCGCAGCAACGATGTCGGCAACCTGCTGCGGAGTGCGCATCAGGCACACGCCAAAATTGCCGCTTTCTACGCGGTCGCTTGGACAACCGCAGTTAAGATCGATGCCGTCATAGCCGAACGCTTCACCGATCGCAGCGGCCTCGGACACGACGTCGGGATTGTCGCCGCCTAACTGCAGCACAACGGGATGCTCCGAGTGATCAAACGCGAGAAGTTTTTGCCGGTCGCCGCGCACGATCGCGTGAGCGACAATCATTTCGGTATAGAGTTTTACCTGCGGATTGATCAGCCTGATAAAATAACGAAAGCGCCGGTCAGTGATATCCATCATCGGTGCGATGGATACCCGTTGCCAAGGGATTTCCATCTGCGCTGATTGAAGTTGATTCGTAACGCCCTCTCAGAACAGCAACTTGTCGATTTCGCTGTAGTGCTTCACGGGATAAGTCTTGAGTCCCTTTTTAAGCTCAGCCGGCAGTTCTTCATAGTCACGCAGGTTATCGAAAGGGAAAATTACCCTTTTGATGCCGACCCGGCGCGCGGCCACGACCTTCTCCCTGAGCCCACCGATTGGCAGAACATCACCCGATAGGCGAATTTCACCCGTCATCGCAAAGCCGGCTTTAACCTTGCGATTTCTCAGCAGCGACAATAAGGCTGTCGTGATTGTGATACCTGCTGACGGGCCGTCTTTCGGAGTCGCCCCGTCGGGAACATGGATGTGGATATCATTTTTGCTCCAAAATTTTTCGTCATTCTCAATCGATCGCGCAAAACTGACAGCAATCTCAGCGCTTTCATTCATGACCTTGCCGATCTGGCCGGTGAACTTTACCCGCCCGCGTCCGGGAAATTTACGCGATTCTATCGTCAAAGTTGCCCCGCCCAGCGCAGTGTACGCAAGCCCCAGCGCGCAGCCAACATTCAGCTTGGTAAATTCGTCGGCGCGGGTGAAAATCGGTTTTCCGAGATATTGTGGAATCTCTTTCGGAGAGAGCTTTTTGGGAAATGTCTTTTTCTCCACAACCGCCACTGCGGCCTTGCGGTATAATTTTTGTATCTCGCGCTCGAGACGGCGCACACCGGCTTCACGGGCATAAGAATCGATCAGAAAACGCAGCCCTTGGGGAGTGATCTGCGGCGCATTCTTTTTGTTGAGTCCTGACTCCGCGATTGCGCGACCGACGAGGTACTTGCGCGCAATCTGCATCTTCTCTTCGAGAATGTAACCCGGCAACCTTATGACCTCCATACGGTCGATCAGCGGCTCAGGAATCGTGTCGAGCGAATTCGCCGTTGTGATAAAAGTGATTTGCGATAAATCGAATGCGAGATCGAGAAAATGATCGCGAAATTCGCTGTTCTGCTGCGGATCAAGCACTTCGAGCAGCGCCGATGCCGGATCACCATGGTACGAGCGTCCAAGCTTGTCAATTTCATCGAGCATCAGCACCATATCGCGCGCTTTCGTCGTCTTGAGTCCCTGAATGATTTTTCCCGGCATCGCGCCGATGTAAGTGCGGCGGTGGCCCTTGATTTCGGCCTCGTCACGCATGCCACCGAGGGAAAAGCGGAAAAATTTTTTCCGCATGGCGTTGGCAATCGACTTACCAAGAGAAGTTTTACCGACGCCCGGCGGCCCGACGAGACAAATGATCGAGCCTTTAACATCTTTCTTCAAATGGCGTACTGCGAGATATTCGAGAATACGCATTTTGACATCGTCGAGACCGAAGTGATCGCGGTTTAAGACCTGCCGCGCGTATGTGAGATCGATATTGTCTACTGCGGGAATATTCCATGGCAAATCGAGCAGCGTATCGAGATAGTTGCGGATAACCGTGTACTCATGCGAACTCGGCTCGACGTAATCGAGTTTCGAACACTCGTCGAGCGCGCGCTCCTGCGCTTCTGCGGGTAATTTGGCTGCCTCGATTTTTTGTCGGTAGAACTCCGCGTCCTTATCGCGCGTTTCAGGCCCTCGCAGTTCGCTCTTGATCGCCTTGAGTTGTTCCCGCAAATAATATTCGCGCTGGTTGTGCTCCACACCCTGATTCACCTTACCCTGAATTTTGCGCTGCAACTTGACGAGGTCGAGTTCGCGCGCGAGAAACTGCAGCGTACGCTCGAGGCGACGGCGAATATCAAATGTTTCCAGAATTTCCTGAAATTCTTCTTTTTTGAGATTCAGCACGCTGCAGACAAAGTCGGCGATTTTGCCCGGCTCTTCGACGTTGATCAGCGTCAGCTTCATTTCTTCGGTAAAGTACGGATTCTCGGCCATCATTTCTTTGGCCTGGTTGAGCACGCTGCGCATCAGTGCGATGAGCTCTTTATCGCGCACCTCAGTCGCTTCAATCTGGTACTCAACCTTGGCCAGCATCTGCGGTTGTGCGTGCACAAACGACGTGATACGGAAACGTTCAAGCGAGTTGACCAACAGGTGCATTCCACCTTCGGGCAAATTAATGCGTTTGAGAATTTTTGCCGCGGTGCCTACCTTATATAGCTGATCGGGCGTTGCCTCTGACTGTGTGTCGTCGTGCTGCAAAACCAGACCGACGTATTGATTTTGTTTATGCACATTTTCGATGGCCTCGGCAAGTTTGCCTTCGGCGATGACGAGCGGCGTCACCATACCGGGAAAAACCGGCCGGTGCCGCATCGGCAGAATGAATAGCTCGGGTGGCAGCAACTGGTTGATCGGAACAATGAGGGATTGTTTATTTTCTGCCACGTCTGCTGCTGCTCCTTATTTTACCTTCGTGATTTTCAGCCGGTATTGCGTGCGACCCATGAATTTGCCGATCTGCGGTTCGCCGCTGACCACCGGGTCGTCTTTCGCAGCGACGCTATCGGCTTCACCGTTATGAAAGAACCAAACGCCCTCGATATTGCGGTCCGCCGGTGCACTGAACTTGACCTTTGCATGCGCGCCGGTCTTACCGAGTGCCGCGACCTCGACGCGACCGGTTTTTTGTACGGCCACCACCGGATGCGGGTTCAGCACACCGTAGGGCGCGTGTGCAAGCAGCTCATCCCACAACGGCATGCGCATATGCTTTGATTCAATTTCGAGTGGCGGATAAAAAACCCTGAACGGATCAATTCCCGTATTTTCTGCCTCTCCCGAGACCGCGCGGAGTAGCTCTTCCGCTGCGGCAAAGACGGTATCGATAAAAGCAGCAATGTTCTCTTTGGCCACGGAAAACCCTGCGGCTTGCCGGTGACCACCGAATTGTATGAGATGCTGAGAGGCCGCATCGATGAGTGCATGCACATTTTCATTGCGAAAAGCACGTACTGAACCACGGTAGCATTCTCCGTCGGGAACCAGCACCATCGCGGGTTTGGCAAACCGCTCGGCAATTTTCGAGGCGATGAGTCCGGAAATACCCCGATGAAAATTATCATGCACGGCGACTGCGAGCGGCGCCTCGTGCGAGCGCTGATCCAGAGCTTCTTCGAGCAAGTCGAGAGACGATTGTGACGCTTCTTTGCGCTGTTCGTTTATCTGCGTCAGAGCAAACGCGGCTTTGGTCGCGTTGAGCGGATCAGTTTCGGTGAGAGCCGACAATGCAAGCGCCGCGTTGCCCATGCGACCTGCGGCGTTGATCGCCGGACACACGGAAAAGCCCAGATCTTGCTCGGTCACCGCACCTGCGAGGTTGAGTTTTTTCAAGAGCGCCAAGAGCCCCATCGGCAGGCTGTCGAATGAACGCGCGATCGTCCCCAAACCTTCCCGAATGAGAATGCGGTTATCCGCATAAACGGGCATCAGGTCAGCGACTAACCCGATCGCGGCGAGCGGAATATACGGCGAGAGAATCGCATGCGTCTTGCGAAAACTTGCTGACTGGACTGCATTGAAAATTTCGAGCGGAGACAGCGCAGAGGGATGCTTTAGGCATGCTTGATACAGCCGCCGCATCTCGAAGTTTTCCCGCGCCGTGTGTTCAAAAATCTTCATCAGGTCATGCGTCGCCGCGGCTTCTGCGAGCGAATAATGCCGGGCACACTGCGAAAAATCCGCCTGCTCATCGACGATGCCGTCGCGTACGACGAACTTCTTTTCACCGTGCACGAGACCTATGGGTTCTTTGAACTCACGACTGTATGAATACAATACCGCCTGAACAAAGCGCAGCGCAATCGCCGCGGTACAATAATCGCGGGCAAAATCGGGTTCGGGCAAAAGTTTAGGGTTAATGAAGGCGTCCACTTCAGGATAATCAGCAGGCGACGCCGGAATAAAATGGTGGTCGATGATAATCGTGCGACAGCCCGTCGCCGCTGTAATCTGTGATAACTCCGCCTTGTTTGAAGAACCACAATCCAGAGTAACAAGCAATGTCGGCTTCTCCGCAATGATGCGCGCGGCGACCGCCGGTGTAATACCATATTTGTCTTCTTCGCGCGGTACGAGAGTGACCAGTTCGCTCGCCGTCAGCTTCAGCTGCTCCTTACAGAACAACGTAATCAATGCTGCGGATGTCACTCCGTCGGCATCGCGATCGCCGTAGATCACCAAACGCCGTGCAGTATTTTCTTTTTCGGCAAGAAATGCCCGCAACTGCCCGACGGCAGCCAACATTCCCGGAATCGCAAAAGGGCTCTTGAGCAGGTGGACTGTGGGAAAAAGATAGCGAATCGCCTGTTGGCGCAGATATTCATCATTAAGGCTCGCGCCGGCATACTCGCGCAGGCGGCCGATGAACCGCCGGTAAATATCTTCGGCGAAAGGGGACGGACGATCGGAAAATAGCGCGTACCAATCGGTCAGCGGGGGAGCTGACCTCGCGCCTCCATGCGCTCCAGTCATTGCCAGGACTGACCTCGTGTCAGCACTGACCTCGCGCCTCCATGCGCTCCGTTCATTTCATCACGGTGGTGCCGGTGAGTTTGGCGCCGCGCTGAATTTCCAGCTGCGAACAATTGATGTCTCCGGTCAACTTCGCCGAGGAATGCAAGATTACGCTGTCGGCGTGGAGTACATTACCCTGCAGCGTACCCTCGAGATCGAGCTCGCGTGCACTGATATTCGCCGCAACCTGTGCATCGCTGACGATCTGTACCCGGCTGCGCGCAATGACCGTACCCGACAGCTTGCCCTCAATGATGATTGCGTGATCGGTTTCGACAGTACCTTTAAATACCATGTCGTCGGAAATGACGGTGCTTTCTTGTTTTTCTGCCATGCTGCCTCAGGGTGTGAGCACTGCATTTTCGATCAGCCTTTCAAGAACTTTTTACTTTTCCGATGTGAAGTAGTCATAAAATAGAGCCGCTGCGCGGCTCTATTTTATGACTACTTCACCTTAAAAGGACAAGCGGCCGGCCATAGCCTGCTTTCCGTCGCTACCATGCAGGCTATAGAATGCTGTGGAGCGCCTTGCGTCAATGCGCAGAATGCCATAGTTGTAGTCTGATAGGCTCTCACCTACCCGGTACCGATCGGGCTCTTTTGAACCGTCTTCCCAAACAGTATTCATGCCACTGGCCAAAAGTTCGACGAGCGGATACGACAACAGATCGTTTTTTACGGAAATCTGGGCAAAGTGACGATCGCCGGTTATGATTAACCACTTGCCGGTTTTTGTCCCGGATAGTAACCGGTAGAGCCGATCGCGTTCGCGCGGAAACGCTCCCCACCTCTCACCGCGATAGTCGTCTGACAAAACCGGCGTCGAAGAGACGAGAATGCGCAGGTCGGCCGGCTGCTCAGTCAGGCCGTGCAACCATTGCCACTGTGTTTCGCCCAGCATCGTCGAAGTTTCGCGATTATCTTCGGCGTACGTTCTCGAATACGGGGGAATCTTGGGTCCATAACTCCAATCCGTACGAAAATAGCGCACGTCGAGTACGATAATCTGAATAATTTTGTCACCGACTTTCTGATACTCAACCGTATAGATACCCTGCTGCCGGCGGCGCGTTGAATCCAGCGGTTCATCAAAGGCATCGAGGAATATCTTCTGCATCTGCTTCTTTTTGCTGTAACTGCCTCCGGCATCGTTATAACCGTAATCATGGTCATCCCATACCGCAAGCACACGCGTCTTCGCACGGAAATTGCGGAAATTTCTATCGGCCTTTAATTGCGCAAATGCGCGCCGTTTAACCGCAAGGTCGAGCGTATCGGCATAAACGACGTCGCCGGTGAAGAGAAAGAGCTGCGGCTTTGCATCCGCAATCACATTCCACAAACTTGTATCGAGATTCTGTGCAAGGCACGACGAAAAGGCAATCGTGTACTCGCTGCGGTCTGATGCATTACTGCCCGGACTCGCACAAGCGATCAACGGGGCAAGCGAGAGCAGAAGACAAAAAAGGCGCTGCATTATTGAATATTTATCCGCGATACAGCGCCAACCATTGCGGTAAAACGGCTTTCCAAGTGTGTTCCTTGAGCACCCAGGCCTGAGCCGCCTTTTGTAAGCGCGTTTTCAAAGCCGGATTTTTTTCCGTGCGCAACAGCGCGTCGGCAATCGCAATGGCGTTCTTTGATTCGATGAGAATGCCGCGCTCGCTGCCCTGCCCTGCGAGTTGCTCGACGGTCCCGCCATTGTTCGTGCCGATAACCAGCGCGCCCGCCATCATCGCATCAATGACCGAGAGTGAATACATTTCGTCATAGCTGCCTAATACGAAATAATCGGCGGCAAGCAAATACGGTTGATAGTCTTTCTGAAAAGGCAGCAGCTTGAACCGCGATGTGCCTTGCGCACCACGCTCCGCCGCCACCAGCTGGCGGTAACAGTCTTCAGACTCTGGCAGGTAAATGGGTCTTTTCTCATCATCAAAACCGATGATCGTCCGCTCGCCGATCTGCACAAAACGGAATTTTCCGCGTACCCTGTTGTCAACAAGGCGGGCTGCTTCGACAAATTCGCGCACACCCTTCATCGGGTCGAGTCGACACAGCGACACGACGAGGCGCTGCGACGCCTTAAGGCCAAGTTCACGACGTACCGCCCTGACCTTTGCGGCCTGGACAGCAAACGCCTTCTCGTCGCGACCATAACGAATGCACTGGACTTGCCGTTCGGAAACCGGCAGCCGCTGCAACGCGAGGGAATTCATGAGTTCTGAGGTCGTGACGAGTCTTTCGATGCGGCGGTAGACGAGGCGGTGCAACAAATCTTTTTTGCGCGCAAACCCCATATAGAGGCT
>JAEUSA010000297.1 GCA_016788945.1 Leptospiraceae bacterium | reverse complement strand
CTCGGCGTATGGCGCGACTGTCTTTGACCGCGCGTCCGTTGAATATAATGCCTTATTGCGCTGGCAGCCGTTTCTGCGCGCGTTGCGCCGGCGTGCACGTTCTGAAATTACCGGCAGTGCCGGCGGTCACATCGACTGGGGTTTAACCGATGCAGGCAGCAAGGTCGGGTTTGTGCATCCCGCAGCTTCTCTCGGCGCCAAAACCTTTATTGGCTCAACCGGCTTTTTCGTCGGCGGCACTGTGCTGCACGACACGATGGGTTTCACACTGCAAGAGGTATCATACCTTAACCGCGACTCGCTGAGCGGTACGCGCTATAGCTGGAACGACGCGAACGGCAATGGTAGCGTCGATGCCGGTGAATTGACGAACCCGACGCGCACCGGCGGCGCATACCATTATGCGCAACGCAATCTACAGGCTCCGCAGAAAGAAGAATTGAACGTCTCTTTCGGTTTCGATACGTTGAAAGATTGGCGCTTCGAAATCAATTTCAACGGGCGCATGTACCGCAAACTATTTGAAGTTCGCTATGCCGACGGCACCTCACCGCAGTTCACCCCCTCCTCTGCCGGAGCCAACGCGGTGACCTATGACCGCACGCAGGGGGGCAATGAAGTTTATGAACTGCGTAATGCCGAAAAAGATGCTTATTATGCGCACGCAGAGATCACGGTAGCGAAAACCCGGCGCGACAGTGATTGGATTTTTCGCTTTTCTGTCGGTGGCTATTATGGTGCGGGTTATTCGCCGCAAGGCCTCGGCGCGTTCTACAACGATCCGGGCGTCTATAACGAAACGACTGCAGATCCGAATTTTCGCGAGAACCGCTTTGGCCGGCTCGACAATGATCGGGGTTATATCGGCAAGCTGATCTTTGGCCGCCGCTTTGCCAAAGTCTTCAGCGTTACGAATGTCATTCGCTATCGCGACGGTGAAGCGACCGCGGGTTACAAGGTAGTCACCGGTCTGGCACAGGGGCCAATCGTCGTTCCGTTTGAAGAACGCGGCGGTGGTCTCACCGGCATCGGCCGCTATACATATTCGCTCGCGTGGGATCTCCGCCTGCGATTCGATACCATCTTCAGTGGCAATGCTGCCTGGGCATTTCTCGATGTCTTTAATCTGCTCAATTCGCGCACCGAACTTTTTGAATACCCTTTGGCTGGCACAGCATACCGCGACCCCGTAGAACAAGGGACTGCCCGCACATTGCGCCTCGGTCTGGGAATGAGTTTCTAAATCGCATAGTCGTCTCTACGCAAACTGCTGCCGGAGATCATGGGAAAATGCGAATATCGTCCGGGGTATGAAAAATCGGCGGGAAGAAAAATGTCAAAATTAGCTAGCGTTAGCGCTTGACGGTCGGCGTCTAGTGGCGTGTTCGCCGTTCACGCAGGATGCAATTTCCTGTGATCAATCTAATGGAGCTCAATGTGAATAAAACAAAAAACAAATTCTCTTTGTTGATTGTACTGTTGTCTCTGGCGGCGGTCAATTGCGTAAGTCTACCAGCACCGGCAGCGCCGGTTGACGTGCAGGCGTACAAGGGCAAACCGCAGGCAGAGCGGGAAAAAAAATACCAAGAAAACCTGATCGATTCTGCGGGAAGCGGATACAAAATTAATGGTGCGCAGCTAACCGCGCAACAGATTCATCCGCTCTTCTCTGCCGGTTATGTCAGTGAACCGACGCGGTCGCTCTTTAACAGCCACTCTCGCTGGGAAACGACGGGAACCATTTTTGGTGCCGTTGGCGGCGGCTTTCTCGGCTGGATGATCGGTTTGCAGCTAAATAGCGGACTCAGCAAAAGCACAAAAGATAGTCTCGGTCCGGGATATTTCTGGGGTATCGGTGGAGGCAGCTTGGCCATCGGTATCGTTTGTGCGGTGGTTGCATCGAACAAGCTGACTGCGGCATCGCAGAGCTACAATGAGGATCTCTATAAAGCGCTGGAGCTGCAGCAGAAAACCAGCTTTAATCCGATTCCGCATCATGAGCAGTACGCTCACCATTCATTTGCTTGGAGTCACCAATTCTGAGCGCCATGTGAACGGATGATGATCCATTTAGCATAAGCTGACACAGGTTGCCATTGTTCTATGTGGCAACCTGTGTCCTTCTGCCTTCAATCTGCGCCGTTGATACGAGGCTCACCTTTTTGTCTTAGTCAACCAAGGTCTTTCAGCAGTTTATCCAATTCCAGATAACAAGGGACCCAACCATCAACCGCGCCAGACTCAAGAACCATCTTACGTATCTCTGCTGAAGCATAACGGGTCACATGCCTGAGGAGCGTTAATGTGCCCTCGGCTGTGAACGTACGTGATTCGACCGTGGCTGCCGCATCTTCCGGAGCCTGCGGATCGAAAACAGCCATATCCATGGCATAATTCTCGGTATTAGACACCCTTTCAGGTTCGATGACTTCAAGAAATTTGCCGTAAACCCCCATGGCCTGGCCTTCAGTGCCGGCATATACGTATAGATATTTGCCACCCGCCTTCAGATCGTGTTCGCGTATTTCCAATTTCATGTTAGGTGGACCAATCAGCCAACGGCGCATAAGCTCCGGTTTTGTATGGCAATCAAAGACAAGTTGTCGTGGAGCATCAAAGTAGCGCGTCATGATGACTTCGGTTTCGCCCCGCAGTTCTATTTTCAGTTCCTGTTGACCCGGTTTCATAATCTTTTTGTCTCCCTTAACTTTTATCTTTCTTAACCCTAATGCGCTATGTTTTGGTCTTCTCTCTGCGCGCAGAGTTGATCCCAGACCTTTCAGACGCGCGAGAGCGTGGATCACAAAATCTCACGATGTTCGTCCCGTACATGCGCACCGCATTATATAACTAAATAGTTATATAATGCGGTGCGGTCAAGCCTTTTTGCTCATTTGTCTAAGATAATACTGCTCGGCGCAGAAAACACTGTTGTCGGGATGCAGGTGTTGTTAAAGAAGCTGAAAAAGCTTTGGTAGATCAGGTAGTATTACAGGCAGGCTTAGATTTTCGTTGCCGGGAAGTTTTTAGCCCAACCCGCTTTGACGGTCTAACACCCCATACACCACGGGTGGAGCCATGGAAAATCACATAAACTTTATTCTGAAAATGCGAGCAAGGTTAATCAAAAAGGTTCCACCAACGAGATGAAAGCCCCCTAAGTGGATTAGCCAATGTTGCATTACTCGGCATTGAAATTGATGACATGCCGAAGTTCCGCTGTCGACTTTCCGAATCCATTTGCATTGAGCGCGCAGTACAAAATGCTGCCCGTCGTTCGCGAACACTTTTGGGAGGAGCAAATAACTGGCGAGAATATTTTGAGCAACTGTTGCGCAAAGGGCTCAAACCCACTTCATCATACTGCAAAAATCCCTAACAGTGAGCTTGATCCGTCGGAAGCGCGGGGTTATAGCTCAGCCTTGCGACGAATCCAGTTACGTTCAATAGCATTATCATACCCACTCTATTTTTCTTAAGTCAGACCTCAAGAAGCCCAAGGGGCCCAAAAAGATCATTCAAGGCTTATTGGCTCTTAGAACAGATGCAAATCGGCGCCATTCGAATATGCGAATTCAATCGTATAGCTCAGGAAATACTTTCTTCAATCGGGCCACACATGTCGCAGGGATGGCAAATTTTTCACTCCCTGCATAGAGTTGATCTAAGGCCGACAGTGAAGGATCGTGATAAAGGGAATGGATTTGAGAGCGAATTTGGCCCGACCCATACCAGGGAACATCAGGGAAAATATGGCCATCCCTAGCGCTGCAAAAACGTGTAACGAGCGCCTCTGCCTGCCGCCAGAGGGATAGAATCGCACCTTTGTATTCTTCCGTCGTAGATAGGTAGTTCCAAGAGGTGCTGTCTTCAATACGCAGATAATTCAGATAGTGTATTAGCACGTGCATTGATTGCACCATCTGGACACCCATTTGGAATCCTACAGCATTATGTATACTCGGATGTTTTTTCCTTATGCGAAAACCCAACTTGTCACGTATTTGTGAGCCAAATTTTTCCGCGATCGCCCCAGTCGCCAAAATATCCAATAGTCCAGCCAACTCTTTGACAGGGGCATTCGGCCCCGTGTGCCTTGCGCTTAACATCGCAAAAAAGTGTTCATCTGAATGCAGCAGTGACTTTTTGCGAAAAGCAACCTCAACAGGCGGCAACGGCACTGTCGGAACCGAAACCCACGTCTTATCCAAAAGAAGATAGAACGATCTCTCAGGCGTGGACTTCTCAAAGTTTAACGCCATTGCCAAATGTCTTGCCATAACCGGCAAAGACTCAGGATCGATCTTATTATTATAGACCGGGGAAATATCGAGAAATCCGGTTAGGAGTTTTCGTGTGCGCGGCGAACTGAGCTTATAGACCGTATAGCTCGCAGGGTCGATCTGCGCCCAAAATTGAGGCAGGTTTTTTACAGCCTTGCGTTGAGCATCGTGCGCTTCAAATCTTTCGTAAAGCCAGGTTTTCTTTTCCGACTCCGGAAAATCCTTGAATTCCCGGTATTCGGTAGTGATCGCACCAGTTTTGGGATGCACAATTCGGAAACCCAGAAAATTTCTGTCATCATCGTAGACAAAAGTCACGGGTTTAGGCGTTACGCTCGAAATTCGGTTTCCGTCAGCGTCAAAGCGACGAACATTATTGCCGGTAAAAAGTGTCTTACCGCCAGATGCAATCGTAATGCTCTGATCTTCAATGTGGTCATTGTAATCGATTGGGCGCACGCCAGCGCCCGGTGGTGTCTTGTTGGCCGCTGCATCGACGGAGGAAAATTGAAGCACGATGGAGACCAAAAACACGAACAAAATCCTGCTTGAACTCTG
>JAEUSA010000274.1 GCA_016788945.1 Leptospiraceae bacterium | reverse complement strand
GAATCATTCGCGAAGGTCATTGTAAAGCCAGGCAGCGACGACGGCTTGCCAGTATTGACGGTACCGTCTTGTGCGATGAATCCCGATTTGAGCGCAATTTCACCGCTGTTGAATTGCCCTGTGGCTCCTTTACCGACGAGCCAATCGATACCGAAGGTATTCGTCGTGCTGACGTTGACCTCAACAATCAGCACTTCGAGAAATACCTGCTGGCGGGGCAGGTCGATGCGTTTGATGAGACCTTTGACGAGATCGAACTCTTCGACCGAACCGACAAAGATGATGCTGTTGGTTTCTTTATGACCGACCACGTCGATGGGTTTCTTTTGCAGGTTGGCCTGTGTTACCGTCGGTGCGGGTGCGGTGCCGCCCGAAGCCGCGGGTGCAGGTGTCGGTAATTCAATCGGCAGCTGAATTTTTTTGAGTGTCGCTTCGACGTTTTCCGCCTGCATATTTTCGAGGCGATAGACGTGAACATTGCGGTCAGGTGTCGATACTTCACAATTCGGATTTTCTTTAGGGCAGGGGCCTGCTTCGGGTTTGAAGTCGATCAGGTTGGTTACCTTGATCAGGCGATTTACCTCATAGGTGCTGCCGCTGATAATCAGCATGCCGATATCGTCGTAATCGATCAGATCGGTATTCGCGCTGGTCAGGCGTTTTAATATTGCCGAAAGGCGAGAGGGTTTGCTGCCATAGACAGGAACAATTTGCGTTACTGGCAGGTCGCTTTTGTTTTCATTGTCTTTAATTTCATCGCGACCGATGTAAATCAGATGGCTGCCCGCCAGCGCATCTTTCACCGCGACGACACGAATCAGATTTTCATTTTCTTCGACAATGCCGAAACCCTTGATCGACAGCATCGAATAAAGATAGGGGTATGCGAGCGAGCGCGGAATTTTGTACGGTGAAATGACCGTAATCTTGCCTTTGACTTTTTCGTCGGCGATGATGTTCTTGCCGATAATTTTTGAGAAAATTTTCAGAATGTCCTGAATTTCCTGGTCGCGGAAATCGGGGCGAAAAGTACCGCTGTCTTCTTTTTTCTTTCCTTTCTTCTTCTCTTTGCTTTCTTTGGCCGGTTTTACCTGCTCTTCGCCCGCTTCGCCTTTTTCACCCTTAGCGGCGTCTTCTTTTTCGCTTTCGGTCGCGAGCTTTTCGAGTTGCTTGTCGGCTGCAGGGTCGCCACCTTTTTTGTCTTCACCTTTCGGCGCCGGTGTTGCTTCGGGTTTTGCCGATGGCGCTGCCGGCGTGGTCGGGTCGGTATCTTGCGCATTCGTTGTCACGAACGCTGCTACGGAAAAAAACAAAAGTGATCGTAAGAAATTTTTCAGAAGTAATACTCCGCGATCAGGGGTTTTTGCGCACCATGAGCCGTAACCGCCGCCAAAGGCCGAGAATTCGATTCGCCGGCAAGCTTAAAGGTATCGGCATTGCCAAAAATTGTCTGCAGATTATTCCCGGGTTTCATGTTCTGGGTCGTATGGCCATTTAGACGACGCAAAACCGTCGAAAAAAACATGCGCGTACCTACTTTATTCATCGGGAAAACCAAGCTGAAAACTGAAGGAATAGGGGGGATTTACCGGCGTCCCCGGGGCCGGCGACTGGCTCAGCACATAACCCGCACCCTTGACCTGGTGATCACCCGGGTATTTGGATAGCACCTGAAACATGAGCTCTTTCTTGCTGAAAAAGCGAAAATCAGGCATGATGCCCTTTTCGCCCTGCACAGCGCGGTACTGCGGCGTCGGCAACTGTTTGACCTCGCTGAGTTCACCGACATGAATTGCGGGAATAATCTCTTTTAATACGCGACGAAAGGCCGGGGCTGCGACAGTCGCCCCCTGATGGTACTCGCCGCGCGGCTCATCGAACATCAGCATAATGGTAATTTCCGGTTTTGCGCAGGGGAAAAAGCCGACAAACGAAGCCTGGTATTTGTTGGAGTAACCCTCTTTGCGGGTCCATTTTACCGAGGTGCCGGTTTTGCCGCAAACATCATATTCTTTGAGCCGCAGGTCGGCGCCCGCACCGGTACCGCTTTTGACGACGGCGCGCAGCGTCTCCCTCATTTTGCGGGCATTCTCAATGGTCGTCACACGGTATTTGACCTGCGGCTGAAAGCGTTCGACGACGCGACCCTGTGAATCGGTAATTTTGTCGATAATCATCGGCGGCATCAGATTACCATCATTGCCGATCGCGTTGACGCCGAGCGCCAGTTGCAGCGGCGTCACGCTGACGCCGTGCCCGATCGGTATAGTCATTTTCAAAAAGTAATCCCAGTCTTTGGGGTTGGCCAGCTGGCCGCGCGCCTCACCGGGCAAAGGAATTTCGCTCACGCTGCCTATGCCAAATGCCTTGAGGTTCTCGTAGAGTTTTAATACCGGGAGCTGCCACGAAGCGGTGATCACTCCGTAATTACACGAATTCTGCATCACTTCAGTGAAGTTCTGCCGGCCGTGTTTGTGCGTGCAGCTGACCTTGCGTCCCTTATATTCGAAATAACCGGGGCAATTATATTCGGTCGATTCGTCGAGCATGTTCTCGCGCAGCAGAGCGGCCATGGTGAAAATTTTAAACGTCGAGCCCGGTTCATACTGAAAGCTGATCGGCAAATTCTTCCACGTCGATTCGGGTGATTTATTCGGCGCATTCGGATCAAAATCGGGTTGCGATGACATTGCGAGAATGCGGCCGGTCTGCGTTTCGATAATCACGCCCATCGCCTGTTTGGAGACACTGTCTTCTAAACCTGCGGCGAGTGTTTTTTCGAGCTGGTGCTGAACGAACGAATTGATCGTCAGATGAATGTTTTGTCCGATGAAATCTTGACTGCCGCTGCGCGAACGTGTCAGCGTCTGATTCTGGCTGAACTCCACACCCGCCAACCCCTCGCCGTCGAGGCCGGTAAAGCCGAGAATCTGCGAAGCGAGCCGCTGGTTCGGATAATAACGGTCGGGTTCGTTCTGCAATACGAGACCCGCGAGATCGAGTTTTCTGAGCGGCGCGGCTTCTTCGGGCGGCATCTTGCGCTTCAGGTAGAAAAATTTTTCACTCGCTTTTATTTTCTGTATCAGATCGGCGCGCGAAAAACCCGTCACCCGTGCGAGCACGTCGGCGCCCTCGGTCTGTAAACGCGCTTCAAGCGGCTTGATGCCGACAGAAACGGTATCGCGCGAGATTGCCAGTTCATGACCGCGCGCGTCAAAGATGACGCCGCGCCGCACTTTCTGCGCTTCGCCAATTACTGAAGGCGGCAGTGGTGAGGCGATCGCGAGTTCGATGGCGCGAAAAGCCAGCACGGCGAATACGACGAGCAGCGCCAGCAACGCGAGCTTATAGCGCAGAGTGAACTGGCCCGTGTGTTTAGTCTGTTTACCGTCAATCATGGTTTTGCAGCCGGTTCGTCGCGTGGCCCGGCGTAATACACGCGCGGAAAGACAACTTTACCCAACACTCGTTCGACCGGCACGGGACCGAAATGGCGCGAATCGACCGAATGTTCACGGTTGCTTCCCTCGAAGCGGCATTGCGCTGCCGCACCCGGTTTGACTGCAGCAGCTTTACTTTGCGTAAACCAGATTATGTCTCCTGTAAGCTGCTTTAGCAACCTCGGCGTGGCGCGCTGCTCACCGGCAGTACCATCGTCGACGGCAAATTTGACGAGCTGGCGCCCGGGCTTGCGCGGGTCTTCGAGCACGTACGCATGGCCTTTCTCACAGCTGCCACACCACAGCGGCCTGTGGATGAGCGGCAGCCGCACGCACGGCGAAAATTTGGCAATGACCAGCAGTTGGTACGGTGTCAGGTAGGGCAGCATCGACTCATTGCTCACCCGGGCAAAGTCGACGACGCTGGTTTTCACAGTCATCACCAGAGCATACGCTGTCAGAATAGTCACCCCCAGTACGGCAATAAGGCGTAGGTGGATCTTCTTCATTGCCGCTGTTTGAGTAGGGTGTATGATATTTTCCGGTCACCGCGCAAAGTGTCGACGGTGAGGCGTTCGCGGCCGGCGAGCGAAAGCCAGATGCCGAGATTGCGCATCGGTTGGTTAATACTCTCACCGTCTAAGTGTGTGATGCAGTCGCCC
The DNA here is from genome assembly GCA_016788945.1 of Leptospiraceae bacterium. Lineage (GTDB taxonomy): Bacteria > Spirochaetota > Leptospiria > Turneriellales > Turneriellaceae > Turneriella. The sequence goes on along the minus strand of JAEUSA010000274.1, from coordinate 3,867 downwards.
GCAGCGACGCCTAAGGCTGAGAATGGGGTGGTTTGTGCAAGATTGCGTATACACAGCGCAGGTGTGTCCTCGAGCACTTTCCAACGCAGGCTACCCCAACGCGAAATCGCTTCGGGCTGCGCCTCCACGGTTCTGCGGAAAGCGGCGAAGTTGACGTACGCGGTTACCTGATCGCCGCCCGATTGCCGGGTGACTTTGGTGACGAATGCCTGCCTGCGCGGTTCGGCCGATTCTGCCGAATCTGTTCCGGATTTTGCCTCGGCCTGCGCCGGTGAAGGGCTCTTCATCGCCCGTTCGATTTTTTTCAGCAGCAGATATTCTTTGATCAATACCATGGCTCCAATTGCTAAAAGAATGGCGATGGTAATGAGAGCGACTTTCGCTACACGTCTTTTCATCCTTTGTACTTGACACGTTAATTTATTGTTCCGTAGCCATGTCATGCAAAAAAGAGTTTTATCCGCGAGGCTGTTCAGGCAACTTTTTGCAGGCAGTCGCCTGCTTATGGTCGCCATGATCTGTGCCGCTGCGCTTATGGCCGCGTGCGGAAAATCAGAATGTAAAAAGTACGTTGCCCGGTTCTGCGCCGAGGCAAAATCACAGGCCTGCAGCGATGCTACCGCCCGCAGTAAAGACTGGAATTCAGACCGGTGCCGCATCGAAGCAAATAAGCTGGCGATTGAAGAGCAGTCAAAGCAGCTCGACGAGTTGCTGAAATAGCATGCGCGACATTCTCGCGCCGCGCATACACGGCATCGACACGAGTGAGATCCGCAAGGTATTCGATCTCGCCGCGAAGATCAAAAATCCACTCAACCTCTCGATCGGTCAGCCTGATTTTCCGGTGCCGCAGCCGGTAAAAGAGGCGATGATCAAGGCTATCGAAGACAACAAAAGCGGTTATACCCCGACCGCCGGGCTGCCGCAATTGCGCGAAGCGATCGTCGAATACCTGCACGCAAAAACTTCGGTCATGCATGCAGCCGATGATGTCATCGTTTCTACCGGAGTAGCCTCGATTTTGTTTTTGTTGTTCCAGACCGTCGTGGCAAAAAACGACGCGGTGCTGTTGATCGACCCGTACTTTCTGATCTATCCGGCGCTGGTCAAGTACCACGAGGCGAAACAATACACTATCAAAGAAGATTTTGACGCCGGAGAAATTGCTGCACTGCGTGCACGGCTTGAAAAAGAAAAAGTAAAGTTGAAACTGATTATTTTTGCATCCCCCTCAAACCCGACGGGAAAAATTCTCAGCCGCGAACAACTACTGTTGCTTTCGAATCTTGCCGAAGAACACGACGCGATTCTTGCCTCAGACGAAATTTATGCGGCTTTCGATTATGAAAAAAAGCACGTCAGCATGGCGGCGATCAACAAAGATCGAACATTGACCTTGAATGGTTTTTCGAAAAGCCATGCGATGACCGGTCTCAGAGTAGGGTATCTGGCGGCGCCGGCACGCTATTCGGGCATTGTCCAGAAAATGGTCACTCTGCAGCAATACACCATGGTGTGTTCACCGCATGCGATGCAATGGGGAGCTATCACGGCTCTCAAAACGGGCATTGATAACGAATTGGCGATCATGAAGAAGCGGCGCGACCTCGTGGTCTCAAAGCTCACTCCCGTGACGCGCCTGCCTTATCCCGACGGGGCTTTTTATGTGTATCCCGAAATACCGATTGACTCGGCAGATTTCGTTACACAAGCTATCGAACGCAGGCTGCTGTTGGTGCCCGGCTACATTTTCAGCGCAAATCGAAAATCCATACGCATCAGCTATGCGACACGCGAAGACATTCTCGAAGAGGGTACGCAGATATTCTGTGATATGGTCAAAGAACTGGGGCAGTGAAGGAAAAAATATGAAAGCAAAAACCATCATTTCTGCATTCGCTGTGCTGTGGCTACTTTCTCCGCTTGCAGCGCAAGAAGAAGAAAGTGAATATCGCCGCGAAACCGCGAAGCGACCGAAGGCGCAGGCAGATTGCAGCGAGCATCCGTTTGGTGCAGGCTGCATGGGCTTTGGCCTCGGGCCGGTGATTTCGAGCGATGGCAAAGGAGTCGTTTACGGCGCAGGGGCAAATTTCACCTATTTTCTCATCGATCGGCTAGGCGCGGGAGTGCATGGCGGTGCGATTTTTGGCAGTGGCTACCAAGACTATTCGGTGGGCCCGGGTATCACATACTACATCGGCCCGTTTGGAGGTTATCTGCTAACTCCATCTCTAACCGCGACACGGCATTTTTTGCGCGGGGATTTCAACGTTGAAGGTTGGTCTTACGGGCCGTCGATCGGGCTCATGGCGAGATTGACAGGCCCGATCTACTGGGGAATCTCCGTGGGTTATTATACGTTCCAGGTGCCGGGATACAAATCGAGCGACTGGAGCTGGTCGCCAGTTATCTTTATTCCTTTTTAATCCGTCGCTGTTTTGCCCGCTCAGATGAGCGCGCAGATCTGCGGCAGCGCCTCGCCCGCTTTCGCGCGAATGTAGACATCGTTTGCATAGGGCCGGTGTGTTTCGTCGATATTGATTTCGATGACATAGCCTTCGCGACGCCGCACTTCGACGGCAAAACCTGCTGCCGGGTAAACGCTGCCTGAAGTGCCGACGACGATGATCGCGTCGCACACATGTAGCCGCTCGTAAATTGTATGCAGAATATTCTGCGGCAATGCTTCGCCAAACCACACCACGTCGGGTCTCAGTGCCGCCTGATTACAGGCGACACACAAAGTTTCCGGATCAATTTCGCCCCGGTTCTCGCGCACATCAGAGCAGCCAAGACAGCGTGTACGAAATATATTGCCGTGCATCTCGAGAACACCCTCTAAACCTGCGAGTGCATGAAAGCCGTCGACGTTTTGCGTGGCGCAAAGCAAGTTGGGTAGTTTGTGTGCGATGTCGCGGATGGCAAAATGTGCGGGATTCGGTTTCTTTTCGGAAATCAGCCTTTTGCGCCAGTTATACCACTGCCAGACCAGCGCCGGGTCACGCTGGAAGGCTTCAGGCGTCGCGAGATCTTCGGCGCGCATCGATGCCATCGTGGCAGCGCGCGACTCACGACCTCCTGTCGCTTCGGCGCGGTGTTCTCGCCACAGACCTTCTTTGCCGCGAAAAGTGGGAATGCCACTTTCTGCCGAAATGCCTGCGCCGCTGAGAAACAGCGGATACCGCGCGCGTTTCAATATTTGTGCGGCTTTTTCAATTGACACTGCGAAGACCGGCTTTATCCTCCGCGCATGCTGACAATCTCAATACTCGCTGCGGTAGCAGCATTTATTCACGTGCTATTCTTCGTTTTTGAGAGCATTCTGTGGACAACGCCCGCGGTGCGCAAAATTTTCGGCCAATCGGAAGCCGATGCGCGCACAACGAAGCTGCTCGCGCTCAACCAAGGCTACTATAACCTGTTCCTTGCGCTCGGCGCTGCAGCGGGCATCTATTTTTGGAATGTAGGCCATATTCAGCCCGCTGTGGCTCTACTCACATTGAGCCTCGGCAGCATGGTGGGAGCCTCACTCGTGCTCTTGTTTTCGGCAGGGGTCAAAATGTTGCGTGGGGTGTTGCTGCAGGGTCTTGTTCCTGCGGTCTGCTTGGCCCTCTTGTGGCGCCTTAACTGACGCCCGGGACGCAACGGGGCTGCGCGGCAGGTCGCAATAGCTTGTCGGATTTTAGGATCCCGGTCGAAAAACGCTCTTTGCGCGTGCAGAATGCAGGCTTCTTAGCCGTTTTGCGAACTATTTTCGGTAGAAAATCGTAGCGCATTTTGCTCGCGCGCGTTTTTCGCGACCTGCCGCGCAGCCCCAACGTCGCGTCCTTTTTGGTTCGACGCGAGGTGCAAAAAAAAATCTATGCC
>JAEUSA010000250.1 GCA_016788945.1 Leptospiraceae bacterium | reverse complement strand
AAGACTTGTTCATTCCATCAGATCGTGGTGCGCTGTGGCGTGCGGCAGCGTTGCCGGGCTGGGGGCATTTCTACAAAGAGCGGCGCGACTGGGGCTATTTCTGGGCGATCAGCACCGGTACAGCAGCGGCAATCACACTCGTTTCGACGACCGTCTTTCTCGTTTACCGCAGCAAGTACCAGCAATCGGCGCCAGAACTCTACCGCAACTCACAGGGCCATATCGGTTTATACGATGAGGCGGCGGCGCAGGCAGAGTTTGACAGGCTGGAGAGCACAACGAATTTGTGGGGCAAGATTGCTATGGGCGGCCTCATCACTACCGCAGTTTTTTATGCCGGCAATCTGCTGCATGCGTGGCTCATTAAACCCGAGATCGGAAATATTCTGCCCGATGCGCGGCAGTCATTTAAATTCGGCGTGACGAGCGACGAAGCACGGGGCACACGGATAAATCTCGAATTTGGCTATGCATTCTGAGATTCGTCATCGATCCACCATTGCAAAATTTATTCCCGTAGCTTTTTGTACCAAACGAGTGTTAGGTGGGCTACGCCCACCTAACACTCGTTTGGCAATTAACAATAGCTTCTGGAACAAGCTTCTGATTTGTATGCTGGCGCTTTTGCCTGCCTGCAAGTTATATGAACTCAATCGCGAAATCAATTGCACCAACCCGAAAGCCGCGTGTTTCGAGCGCGATCGCGAAGCACCCACGGTAGTTTCAACAACACCGGCGTCGCAACCTTCGGTAGCATCGCCCGCGCCGGTGGCGACGCTCAATACGTTGATCGTGAATTTCTCAGAGCCGATGAAAAATGCGGATGAGCTTTCAAACTACCCGAACCCGACGGTGTCGGGTGGCAGCTTGTCGATAATATCGGTGACGAAGATCAACGCACAGAGTGTTCAGCTGAACCTGACGGGTTCGGTGGGTGCAGGGTCGGTGGTTTTCGACCTCAGCCGGCTGAAAGACCTCGCCGGCAACGCACTGAGCCCCGCCACGGTGACGGTGCTGACGAGTTCGATCGCGGCTGTGCCCGAATTTGTCACCTCGACTCCCGGTGCGTACAATGAAACCAACATCACCTGGACGAACACGACGCCCTATGCGATGACGTATGCGGTCAAAAAGAATGGTGCGGATTGCTCAACTGCTACGGCTGTTGCCGGGGCGAATGTCGCGGGTACCGTGATGTCGAACGCGCAGGTGGTGACGAATCTGAGTTATACGCAGATCACCGCGGGCGCGACCGACACCGTTCGCGTGTGCCTGACTCCGGTTTCGCTCGGCAGTGCGACGTCATTTACCGTCAATGTGGGGCGCGACGATGTTGCCCCCACACTATCGACACTCTCACTCACGCGCTGCCAGTTGCCGTACACAATATCGGTGACCTGCACCGACAACGGCGACCGCATCATCTATACGATCGATGGCACCTCGCCCGCGTTCACCGTCACATCGACGGGTTCAACCGTCGGGGCAACAGCCAGCGCCAATGCGCTGGCATACCCTACGGCGGGTGGCTATTCGCTCACCACGCGCGGCCTCGTGACCTTTCGATATCTCTGCATCGACAAGGCAGGGCATTTGAATACCGGCGGCGTACTGTCGGCCACCTGCCAGTCGAAAGGCGTGTGGGGGGCGACAGGGACGGGCACGTACTGGCATGCCAACTCGCCCACGCAGCCGTATGATGTGTGGGATTAAAAGTTGCCATCGATAATGCATATACATACATTATGCATATGCAGGCATCCATATTAGATTTGCGCTACAAGATGCGGGCGGTACTCGAGGGCTTAGAACGCGGTGAGACCATTACCATCACCCATCAGGGCAAGAAAAAGGGCGTGCTGACGCCGATTCCATTGCAGACGAAAAAATCTGTTGCCGATCACGCATTCTTTGGCCTGCATCACGTTGAAGGCAAGAAAGAGTCTGTCGAAGCATACATGAAGAAGCTGCGCAAGCCTCGCTATGCTGTTTGATACCGATATTCTTATTTGGGTACAGCGAAAAAACCTCGCGGCTGCGCGCCTCATCGATGCTGCCGGACAAAGGTTCATATCCATTGCCACCAGCCTCGAACTCATTCAGGGTGCGCGCAACCGCCGTGATGCAGAAGTCTACCGCAGTTTCATTCGCGAATTCGGATTTACCATTCTGCCGCTCACGGAAAATATCGGGCATCGAGCCTTAGTGTATATGGAAGAATACTCTTTGGCGCACTCACTAGGCGCGATGGATGCAATTATTGCGGCGACGGCCGTCGAGAATGGGCTTGTGCTCTGTTCTTCAAATCGTAAGCATTATAAGGCCATCAAAGACTTACGGTTCAAAGAATTTAAGCCATGAGATAGCCGCTCAGAATCGAAATCCGATACCGAGGCTGACACCCATATTGAACGGCACGAGGGTGAACATCAAACCTACAAACGCCGGCTCGACGATGCGCCATTCGCCGGTAGTGAGTTCAATTGCGACTGAGGCTGCATGCGCATAGGCGTCGTAGAAGTTATAGTAGACTATGTTGGTGATGCCGTTCGCAAAATCTTTCTAAGGAAGTCGATTTTGAACCTTGAGGCCGGGAATTTTCTTAAAGTCAGAATCGAGCGTAACCAAAGTAGCTCCGGCTTTCTTTGCGCATGCGGCTATCGTGAGATCGGTTAATGGCAATGTAATTCCTTTGCGATCCAGTTGCCAAGCAAGGTTTCCGGTCTCTTTCCAGATAGTCTCATCGGTATCAATCTTATATAAAAGATTCGTGAACTCAAGGAAGCGATCGCGCTGCCGTGCCGAGAGTATGCCACGTCCGACTTCAGCTTCTATGACTCCGCAGCTGAACACGGGATTAGCAGGATGTAAGCGCACGATTTCTGGCATGAATTCAAAACGTTTACGCATCCAATCGATATAGACGCTGCTGTCGATCATAAGCGCCATGATTTATTTTTCACGCCGACGCAACGCCTTCAGATCATAATTTTTGTCGATTATATCTCCCGAGGTAGCGTAAAAGCTGCGAGCTGCCAGATTGCGGAGTCGGAGCATTTTTTGAGTTTCGACGAGGGCAAAGTCGAGCGCGGCTTTGCGGGTCTTGAGATTTGCCAGCCGCATAACATCGACCAAGCGTTTGTCGTCGAGTTCGACCGTGGTTTTCATCAGCCACGAGTATGGCAATTACACCCGTACGTCAACCCATATTTTGGCACGTGAACAGAACGGGGGCGTCAGCGCCACAGGATAGTGAGATAGTTGCTCAGAATCGAAATCCGATACCGAGGCTGACACCCATATTGAACGGCACGAGGGTGATCTTTTCCGTTTTGTATTGTGCACCTGAAGTTGCGTAGTAGGGCCAATTGCCGTCTACCGCAGGCGTGACGCCGTAGTCAACCTTGCCCGCTGCCTGCAGAAAGATATTGTTCGACACGGGCAGGTAGACGCCGAGCATTGCGTAGATCGCTGCGTAACTCTTCTGGTTCACACCGACAATGCCACCCGAAGCCGAGACCGACGAAGTGGCAATGGTGATGGGCACATCTTTTGTCTTCACAGCGCCTAAGATACCAAACTCGATAAACAGAGCATTCGGCTGCAGACGATAGCCCGCGCGCAAATCGAGAAATTGCATGGGAAAAAGGCCAGACGCAGTGCTGTCTTTAAACGCAATGTCGCGCGACGCACTGCCGACACTCAGGTTAAAACCGTTTTCTTCATTCCAGTAGTAGGCAATGCTCGCAGCAAATTCGCTCGCGCTACGAAAATCAGGCCCGGTGCCGGGCAAAAAGGTACTGAAGCTTGCATTGGGGTTACTCAAGCCATAGGCCCCGGAAAGCGCGATATGCGTGCCGGCATAGTTATTCGCCGCGGGTTGCGTCTGCGCAGTCAAGGCGCCGGTGGATAGGGAAATGCACGCTGTGCATAATAACAGGGTCTTGTTCTTCATGATAG
>JAEUSA010000244.1 GCA_016788945.1 Leptospiraceae bacterium | reverse complement strand
TGAGGTTTCGCGGCTCAAAGAACAGCAGGATGCCGACTATTACTTGACGACTTTTTTGTTTAAACCCCTGTGTATTAACCGCAATTCGTCAGAGTTCATCAAGACCGAATTCTATCTGAAGCAGAAGAAAGAATTTTCGTTCCGCGACAAAAAGGGCGAAATCGGCGGCGACATATGCATTACCGCCAACCTTTTATTTCGCGAAGCCGACGGTGCGGTGAACCGCTATCTGTTTGCCACCAATGCCGACGCAATGGGTAAGTCGATTCAGGGTGCAGGAGGCGCAATCGTCTACGGCACCGCGATTAACACGATTATCGCCTCGTCGACGGCCAATAACCGTGTGCTCGAAACTTCACCGCGCGAATGGTTGATGCGCATGTACCGCGAACTGCACAATATCTTCTTGTCTTTCGACGGTTCGATGCTCGTTTCGGGGGTCTTTTTGCTGCTGAATGAGCACAACGGTAATGCCTTCTATATCAATGCGGAACATCCTTGGACAATCTTGTTCCGCGATAACAAACCTGATTTTATCGAGCAAGATCTCATGTTGCGCAAACTCGGCGCAGATATTCCGGGGCATGCGCTCACCGTGAAAGAATTTTCCTTTCAAGTCGGTGATGTGTTGTTTTTAGCGTCTGACGGTCGCGACGATATCGTACTCAAAGAAGCCGAAGACGGAAAAAGCCGCATCATCAATGAAGATGAAAAGGCGATTCTCGATATCATATTGCGCGGCCACGGCAGCATGCAGAAAACCGTCGAGACCCTGCAGAGTGTCGGTGGCTTCTCTGATGACCTTTCGATAATCCGAATTGAGGTGCTCGGTTTTAATCCCCAGCCGATCGAACGCCAGCGCTTGGAGAGTTCAGGCGGTATGTCGGTAAAAGAACGCCTCTCGAAGGTGAAGCTGCTCATACAAAAGAAAGATTTCGCCGGGGCGGCAACCGCTCTGCAGGAGACTTCGTCTGAGCTCAACATCGAAAATGTTCCCCAGTACTATATATTGTTGAGCCGCATTCAGCTCAACGACGGCCAGCTTAATCTCGCGAAAGAGAGTCTCGAGAAGGCATTGCGGCTCGGGCACGAAGCGGCGCCCACCTACAAGTCGCTCGGAAACATTTTTTATAAGTTGCGGATGAAAAAAGAAGCGATGGACGCATGGGAAAAGGCGCTGCTCTTAAACCCCGAAGATAAATCGTTGCGCAATCTGCTCGACGAACTACAGGCACAGACTGCCAGCACGACCTGAAGAACACCGCGGGGTCCCTATCGCATAAAGGCTTGTCCGCACGGGAAAGATTCCGATTTGCATGCCCATGCATGTATTTATCACCGGAGCGGCAACGGGAATAGGCGAAGCTACGGTTGAATGCCTTCACCGTAAGTATCCATCCGCCGGATTTACCATTATTGACAAGAACCAGCACAGCCTGCAGCAGGCATGCGAAAGGCTGACGGCTAGAGGCATTCGCGCACACGGCGTTGCGGCAGACCTCACCGAAATTGATGCATTGCCCGACATTGTGCGCAGGGCGCGTGAAGACATGGGTGATATCGAGTTACTCGTCAACAATGCCGGAATCATGCTCGTTGAAGATTTTTCGCAAATGAGCTGGGAAAAAGGTATGCTGACGATGAATCTGAACCTGCTCGCGCCGGTTCGGCTCATGCATACGGTTCTACCTGACATGCTGCGGCGTGGCAAAGGTGGCATCATTAACATCGCGAGCATGGCCGGCAAAACGATTTTGCCCGGCTGTTCATGGTATGGGGCATCGAAAGCCGGTCTTGGGCAAATCTCTGAAATAACCGGAACCGAAGTCGAAGGTAGCGGTGTGCATATTCTCACCGTATATCCGGGCCCCATCGATACATCGCTGGCGCAAGGTGCGCGCGCGAACCTCGATGAGAATCTCGCCGCACGTTATATGCCCGTTGGTGACCGCTATACCATGGCAGAGAAGATTGTTGAAGCCTATGACAAAAAAGAATCGGTGCTTGTTTATCCGGCGATTTACGATGCGGCACGGCATTTTCATACCGTTTCTTCGTGGATTGCGAAGCGCTTCGCACCGCGCACCCGGGCTTCCTGATCTTTCCCCTCCGTTAATTTTAGCCCCGCGCTAAGCGGTAAGCGTTCTTATGTCACTTCACATAGAGCTTTTTTCTCATGTAATGCAAGTGGTTGCACCGAGAATAAAGGGTGGATCTGAGCATACGCGTATACGAAAAAGACGGCGAGTTTGTCGCCTCTTGCCCTGAGCTGGATGTCTACACGTATGGCGGTGACGCAGAACAAGCACGTGCCCGCCTGCGGCATGTCATCGCGTTCTACGCCTCAACCGCGCAAGATCTCGGGTATAAAATTGATGCGGCAGAACTGCTCGCGAACTTGCAAAAACCAGTGCTTACCCGCAGCGAATCTTTTCTGAATTGAGTGGAATAGCCTCAGCAGGCGCGGCCTGCTGAGATCAGATTTGTTCTCTTCTGAGCGCGCTCAGCATCATGCCACACATAATCAGATAGACCAAAAGTGATGTTCCTCCATTCGAAACCAGAGGTAGGTTAATACCCTTGGTCGGCAATAAACCCATTGTCACCGCGCTGTTGATGATTACCTGTAAAATCAGGCAGAGCAGAAACCCCGTGGCCATCAGGCGCATGAAATCATCGCGCAGCCTTGAGGCCAGTACGAGACCGTAGATGGTGATCGTGAAATAAGCGCCTAACAATAATATCACCCCGATTGCGCCGAGGTCTTCGGCAACGATTGCCAGAATAAAGTCTGTATGCCTTTCTTGAAGATGGTGGCGTACAAGTTCTTCGCCGAGGCCGCGCCCGCTGAGGCCGCCGGCGAGAAAGGCCTTCATCGAGGCGACGAGCTGAAATCCTGCATCGTAGCGCGACTCCCACGGATCAAGAAATGCTTTGATGCGCCCGAGGCGAAAAGGTGTTTTGACGATCACATAGGCCACGACCGCGACGACCGAGACGAGTGCGGCAAACTGCATTGTCAGCGGGTAACGCGTAAAAAACAATAACGTACTGGCAACGAGCACAAGGTGTATCGCCGTGCCGAGGTCTTGCTCGATGGCGATCAAAAATGCCGGCGCGGCGATAATCAGCAAAGTCATCAGGCTGAGTTTGAAATCCACCTGTTTGGCCTGTGAATAGATGCGGGCGATCGCAAGTACCAAGGCAACTTTGGCAAAATCGGAAGGCTGCACAGAAAGCCCGGCTACTGCTATCCAGCGGTTGGCGCCGCCGGCACGCCGGCCGATGCCAGGTACAAATACCAATAGCAGCATCAGCAGTGTGATGGCATAGAGCGGCCAGACGAGATTGCGGTAACGATCGGGATCGATTTGTGTCATCGCCAGCAAGCCGAGAAAGCCTAAGAAAGCGGCGACGGCCTGCTTCTTCAGAAAAAAATACGGATCGCTGAATTGCTCGCGTGCCATGAACGACGAAGAGGCGAGCAGGATATTTAGGCCGAATGCCACGAGCGCTATGATCAGCCCGAACAGAAACAGGTCCGTCGGGTTGAGTTGGGCTGAACCGGCGTTGCGATCACGCATATCAGGTTGCCGCAGCCGCTTCACCCGCGCGCATTTTCGCTTCGCGTTCGGCGAGCACGAGCGCACCGATGAGGTCACCGAGCCTGCCGTCCATGACCTGATCGAGATTGTGCGCGGTAAAGTTGATGCGGTGGTCGGTCACACGGTTTTGCGGAAAGTTGTACGTGCGGATTTTTTCACTGCGGTCGCCCGAGCCGACCTGAGCCTTTTTTTCGGTCGCATATTTTTCGGCGTTTTCACTGCGCTGTTTTTCAACGAGTTTGGACATGAGAGCCTTCATAGCTTTTGCACGGTTTTTGATCTGCGATTTTTCTTCCTGACAGCCCACGACGATTCCGGTGGGGATGTGCGTGATACGCACGGCAGATTCGGTTTTGTTCACATGCTGGCCGCCTGCCCCCGACGAACGAAAGACATCGATGCGCAAGTCATTCGGGTTGATTTGTATTTCATCTTCATCGGCCTCGGGTATCACGGCGACCGTCACGGCCGAGGTATGGATGCGCCCGTTCGCTTCGGTTGCCGGTATGCGCTGCACCCGGTGCGTACCCGCTTCCAAATGCAGCAGGTCATACGCTTTTGATCCTATGACGTAAAGGATAGCTTCTTTCGCGCCACCGACACCTGTCTCGTTGAATTCTTGAATTTCGTAGGCGATGCCTTCGCTGTCGAGGTATCGGGTATACATGCGGAATAAGTCGCGCGTGAAAAGGCCCGCTTCGTCTCCGCCGGTGCCGGCGCGAATTTCAAGGTATACGTTTTTCCCTGAATCTGCGTCTTTCGGAATCAGCTCAAGCTGCAGTTCGTCTGAAAGCGTCTTGAATTTTTCGCGGAGTACTTTGAGTTCTGCGGCAAGCTCGCCTTTCATTTCGGCGTCTTTTTCGTTCTGCCAGCCGGTTTCGCATTCGGCGATCTGCTGCTTGAGCGAAAGCCAAGTTTCTGCCAGTTCGGCGGTCTTTGACAGGCGTGCTCGTTCACGCGAGAGTTCGGTCAGCCGTTTGTTATCGGCGGTAATCTGAGGATCAGCAAGGCGTTCCTCAACAGCGCGAAAACTCGCAACAATCGTACGCAGGTTATTTTCGTTTAGTTCTGCCATTTTTTACCGGCGCGAGCTTATGCCTGAGCTACTCGCGCATTTGCTCCCACCCGGAGTCGAACTGGGGTCTTCGCCTTAGGAGGGCGCTGCTCTATCCATCTGAGCTATAGGAGCTTAGCGATTAGTATGGTGATAGTCACAAACACCAGCCTAATCCTTAACAACACGCACTAAATATTGAATCACCAAGTCAAGCGCGCGGCTACGGTGGCTGTCAGCATTTTTTTCCTCTGCCGAAAGTTCGCCCCAGGTTTTCCCCCCGGCCAGTGGAGAAAAAATTGGATCGTAACCAAAACCCGCACGGCCGCGCGCAGATTCGCTGATGAATCCGTCTTTTCGCCCGAAAAAACAAACAGGATTCACGCCGCGTTCGAGCAGCACGAGGCAGGCGACAAACCGGGCACGCCGTCGTTCAACCGGTTGACCGTGCACGGCGCGGAGTATCTTTTCGCAGCGTTCTGCATCGTTGGCGGCAAAGCGTGCGGAATAGACGCCGGGTTCGCCGCCGAGGAATTCGACTTCGAATCCACTGTCATCTGACAGAATAAAACCATCTTGGCGGTCGGCGCCGAGTGCCTGCGACAGTCCGCGCGCCTTGATCAGCGCGTTTTCCGCATATGTCTTACCGGTCTCTTCAGCGCGATATTTATCGCGCTCTTCTGCAGTCAGATCAACGAGTGACATGACGTGGATATCGGGCAAAGCGCGTGCGAGCAGCTCTTTCAGCTCGCGTATTTTACCGGCATTTTCGCTGGCGAGAAAGAGTTTCATGGATTTACCCGCATCGAGTAAAGCGACGAGTCGCGTAGTTTTTTATCCGCCGCCTTGGCTCCAGGGTATAATTTCTCGAGATAAGCCCAGAACTGTTTAGAGTGGTTCTTATGCCGCGTGTGCGCCAGTTCGTGGCAAATCACATAGTCGCGCAACGCCGGCGGAGAAAATAGCATGCGCGCATTGATCATGATGCGATTATCATATGTACAATAGCCGAGGCGTGATTTTTGCACCTTGACTGTGACCTCCTTGATTTCAATTTTGTGCTGCATCGCAAGCGTGCGCGTGCGTTCGATGAGCGAGTCAGCCCCCGATTTGGCCATCTGGGCGAGCAGATACTTTTCGAGGTTGGCAAACAGTTTAAGCTGGTTCTCGGGCAAAAAGAATTCGGGTGCAAGGTGAAAAACCGATGATTTTTTTCCCGGTTCTCTGACGGCGCGGAACTTAGGGTAAATCAGCTTTTCATCTACCACCACGCGCAATGAATAAAATTCGGTCACGATCACTTCATCTGGTCTGATGGTACGCAGCTCTTTTTGCTTGTGCATTTTCTGCTGCACCCGGCGTATCCAGTCGCGCCGTTGTTCGAGAAATTTTTGGATCAGAGGCTCGGGATAGTCTGCAGGTACGTTGAGGACAAAATTGCCCGAATTGCATTGCAGCTGCACCGTACGCCGGCGTTGTTTCGAGCGGCGAACGGCGACGGGTATTTTCTGGCCGTCGAGTTCAGTGATCATGTGCGAGAACATATAAGCGCTCTAAGAATGCTTCGTCGTTGAGTTTTTTTCCGAGTACCTGCATGACGTAACGCCGGTTGTAACGTTTGGAAAAATGCGTCAGTACGATCTTTTCATTGTGGAAAAGATGGCGATTTTCCAGAATTTCGTCGAGGTGAATGTGTCCCCATTCACGCGCTCTCGCGACCGGTCGTTTGTCGTCAATATACGTGCATTCGATAAACAGCACCGTGGCGTTGCGTGCAGCTTCATTATCGCGCAGAAATTCGATTGTGGTATCACCCGAGAATGCAAAAACCGGATGATCTCGGTCTTCGAAAATCTTATCGCCCCGGTCTTTCATCAATTTAATCTCTCGCCCGGGCAAATGGAGAAACTCGTCTTTTAGCTTGCGGGTTTTGCGCATGACTGCATAACCCCGGCAGGGCACGCGGTGGTGAGATTGCAGCGCCTTGACGCTCAGGTCTTTGCGGATTTCTACGGTATCGCCAACGTTGAGGCCGTTGAGCTTAATTTCGTAACTGAATCCTTCGATTTTTTGCCACAAGCGCAGAATCTCGCCGAGGGGTTCGGTAATTTCGGCTGGGCAATAGATGTCGGGCGGAGGCAGGTGTTTGAGACTGCGCTGGCTGATGTAGTAAGGTAAACCCGCGGCATGGTCAAGGTGACCGTGCGTCAGAAAAATACGCGGGATATCGATCAGATTATCCGGTGCGCGCCCGGTGTCGAAAGCGAGTTGAAATTGCGGTAGTATGTAGCATGTCTCGATACCACCGCGGCCGATCGCATCTACCTGAATGTCTTTATGGCGGAATTCGATCACCGTGCTGTCACAAAGGCGCAAGGAACTGCATATTCACCTGCAGGTTGCGCTTATGCACGTGGATGCACATTTTACATTCAAGTTGTTCTGGTTTGGAGAATACTTCGTGGACAATCTCGTAGCGGTAACCGCGCTTCTCCATTGCCCGGTCGAGGTCTTTGAGTATTTGAGATGATTCAGACACATAATAGTCGCGCGGGGGATAATAACGGATATCGAGTGTGGTTTTTTGGATACCTTCGCGCGGAATCGTAGCACCGTGCAACAGCTTCATCTGCATCGCGTCGGCAATCAGCCAGCGGTATAAGCCCATGATCCGTGCATTGTTACAGGCGTTGTCAAACAGCACTTTCTTGATTTCCATCGGTGCACGAATCTTTTCGTCGATGCCCGCGAGGCTGATTTCTGCCGGGTTGAGCTGATTGGCCTCCGCTGCGAGGATGTCGATCAGCGCAAAACCGGTCGCCGGTTTGCGTTCTTTGATCAATTTCTGCTGATCTTGCGTGTATTTGATGAATTCTTCATGGTCGAACTGGTCGTTGATGCCTGCAGGAAAGAAATGCGTTTTACCATCGAGCGGTTTAGAAAGATCAAGTGCCCGGCCGAAAGAGACGATCTGGTAAGTCGTCGGGTCGAGAAAACCTTCTTGCAGCCGATCGAGCGGCGCAAGGTAGGCAATCTGTGCGGGTTTCGGCGTGCAGGCGAAAATCAGGGAGCAAAAGACGGCTGCCAAAAATAATAGGCGGGGGCGTACAGAGCGCGACATGGGACATAACCCCATAGTAGCGCGCTTCAGCGCGACAAGCCTAAAACACTTTGAGTGGCTTTTTGCTTGACCCAAAAAGTTTTCTGCTAACTGTGCACACTCCAACAATCTAAAGTGAGGATTCCATGGAATACGTGAAACTGAATGTACAAACATATGTAGAAGCCATTCAACAGTCGTTTAAGAAAAATGCTGCGAGGCTTGCGCTTCGCTACCGAGAAGGTGGTGAAGAGTTCAAAACGCTGACTTATGGCCAGTTAGAAAAAGAGGTTAATCTCGTTGCGGCCGGGCTCGCCGCGATCGGTGTGAAGCCGAAAGACCATGTTGGTCTGATCGCCGACGTGAGCCATTATTGGGCGATTGCCAATCTTTCCATTCAGCTTAACGGTGCGGCGGATGTGCCCCGCGGAACAGACTCAACCGGACCTGAGATCGGCTATATTCTCGATCACTCAGGCAGTTCTTTTGTTTTTGTGCACAATGCGGCGCAGGTAAAAAAGATCAATGATGGTCTGAAAAAATTTAAGCACAAAGTGAAGATGTTTATTGTGCTCAATAACGAGACGAGCGCCAAGGGTAGCAATGTAATGACCCTCGATGAACTTAAAGAAGAAGGCGAGAAGCTCATCAAGAAAGGCGGCAAAGCCCTTGCAGATTTTGAATCACGTGCAAGCAAGGTTGTACCGAGCGATCTTTCAGGCATTATTTACACTTCTGGAACAACCGGTGAACCAAAAGGTGTTATGCTGAGTCACGGCAACTTCGCTTCGCAGATGCGGATTATCCCTGAAATACTTTCCGTTAGCCCCGAAGACAGTGGGCTCACGCTGTTGCCCCCATGGCATGTATTCGGCCGCATTACCGAAACGATGTTTTTGGCGATTGGCGCTTCGATTACCTATACTGACATCAAGCACATCGGTGAAGATATGCGATCGATCAAACCAACCTATGTACCGGCCGTGCCGCGTATCTGGGAAGGTGTATACAACAAAATTATCGGTAACGTGAAGAAGCAAGGCAAAGAGCCGATCTTCAATAAGTTTAAAGCGGCTGCGCTGAAATATAACCACTTCATGTCGATGCTGACCGGAAAAGAAAAACGTCCGATCGCACGCAATATTGTGTCGGCGCTTGGCGCCCGCGTCGTCGGCCTGTTGGGCGCACTGCTTTGGCTTATTCCGAAAAAGCTTGGCGATATTCTTGTGTTCAAGAAAGTATTGGCTGCAACCGGTGGCAGGCTCAAAGCTTCTCTCTCCGGTGGCGGCGCTCTGCCTTCTTATATCGATGATTTCTTCCGGGCGATTGGTGTCCGCATTCTCGAGGGTTACGGTCTGACTGAAACATCACCCGTGCTCTCGGTTCGCCGCATGGAGCGCCTGATTCCCGGTACAGTCGGTCCGCTGATTGCCGGTACGGAACACAAGCTGATCGACCTCGAAGGCCGTGATGTTACCAAAATTCCCGGAGCAAAAGGTACACTGCATGTACGCGGTCCTCAGATTATGCAGGGTTACTATAAGAATCCAAAGAAAACTGCGGACGTGCTTACCCCCGATGGTTGGTTTAACACCGGCGACCTTGTCGTTATGAACTATTCGGGTGAAATCAGCATCGTTGGCCGTTCTAAAGACACACTCGTGCTCGTTGGTGGTGAAAACGTCGAGCCGACCCCGATTGAAGAAAAACTGAAAGAGAGCGAATTTGTCGATCATGTTATGCTCGTTTCGCGCGCCTTCGGCGAAGACCAGAAAGTACTCGGTGCGCTGATCGTACCCAACGCCGACAACCTCGGCGAATGGTGCAAGAAGAACGGCATTGGCGGCGATTTGTCTGCTTGGGTTAAAGATCCGAAAGTCAATGCAATGTATCGGTCGGAAATCAACAAGTATATCAATGGCGAAAACGGCTTCAAGAACTTCGAAAAAATCGGGGTGTTTGCCCTGCTGAAAAAACCTTTCGAACAGGGCGACGAGCTCAACAATACGCTCAAGGTACGCCGTCACATTGTGATGGAAAAGTACGACAAACTGATCGACGAGATGTACGCTTCGGAGAAGTGATTCTTCAGCCTTCAGTATGGTTATACCATACTGAAGGCTATTAGCCTATGCTGACTTCAATTATCATCGACAGGGTCGGCAACACGAATGTTTTCAACATCGTTCAGGAAAGTGGTGTCGGAAACCCGGCGCTTAAAGCGAACGAACGCCTGCAATCGATTATAGATGATGACCTGATCGGCGAATACCTCGACGAACTCGGTCGCATTGCCAATATTTCCCGTTCGTTGTCGTCGTTGCCTCGCGGCACTGAAGAAAATCAGGCGCTGATTTTTCAGCATCTCAATCTGAGCCACAAGTTGCGGGAAATCGGTGAAGCATTGTTCAAGCAGTTCTTTCCCGTGCCACTGCAAGAGTTCATACGCGATTCGCAGCAAACCTACTTGTATTTCCATGTCGATGCGGCGTTGGCCTCGCTTCCACTCGAGATACTCCACGACGGCTCGGCCTTCTTATGGGAAAAATTCTACCTCGGCAAGGCTATTAAAGGACAGGATATCTCGCTCAGCGATTTTCATCCGCGCGAAATCATTAATATGCTTATCATCGCCGACCCGCGAGAAGATCTCGACTGGGCGCGCCGTGAGGGAGAGCTGTTGTTTGAGCATCTCGGTGCATTTGTCAGCCCTAAAAAAATCAACCTGACGCTCATCGGCGGTAAAACCGTCACCAAGCTCAATATACTCAATTCCATTCTCGATAAAGATATCATCCATTATGCCGGGCATCTGCATTATAGCGGAAATCCTGACGAAAACGGGTGGTTGTTAGCCGATGGCAAAATTCTCTATGCACGTGAATTCAAGATGAGCGGCGCACAGCCCAAACTCATTTTCTGCAATTCATGCCTGAGCGCGCGCTCTGACCAGCACGTCAGCGATGCGTCATGGTATGCGCAATTCGCAGCCGCCTTTATTCGGGCCGGCCGCACCAGTTATGTCGGCACCAACTGGGAGCTGCCAGACCGTCAGCCGACCCTCGAATTCACTACACAATTCTATGACCACATTTTTCAGGGAAAATCGCTGGGTGAATCGCTGCAACAGAGTCGTTCGTATGCGCGTGAACATTTTTCCCTGAACGACCTGACTTGGGCGTCATACCTGCTGATGGGTAACCCGATGCAGACGGTGTTCCGTGCTGAGTCGCTTTTGCCCGACGTCACGCGCAACATGCTCGAGCCCGATGACGTGATGGCACACTATCCGTTTCCGATCGCCGAAGCTTTCGAAAAATTCCACAAGGTTTTTACCGAAAAAAGTAACAAAGGCGAAAATGGAGGTGAAGAAACGCTCAAAACGCTGTTCTATCTCTATTCGCAATGCGTATTTTTTCTTACGGCCCTGATTCTGGCAAACTATCGAGTATTCAATTTTCCGAAACCGATTGCTTTTCCTTTTCCCAATGTCGAAAAATCACTCGCTGCACTATTTTCTGCGTTGGGTTCCATTCGCGCGATCAAGGCGCACCCACTGGCAGTGAATCTGCTCGAGACCCTCTATGTGCATAAAGAGAATCTTGAGAAACTCGCCGTGTTGCGCGGTAAATACCGTGCCGGGTCGGTCAAAGACAGTGATTTTGAAACATACACGATTACCGTGCAATATCTGCTTGAAGCGCTGCTGATCGACCTCGATTTCTTGCGGCATTACGGTTTCTACCTGATCGTCGAACCCGGGCACCGCCAGCTGAGTTATCAGGGTGTTGAACGGAATCATAGCCATCGCGATATTTTGCTGCCGACGCAGGCGAATGCGATGAATTATTCAGAGTTGTTAGAAAAAACTTCATACCTTGTCGGCCGTTGTGTTTTTTATTCACCGGTCAAAAAAACCTTTCTCGATCTTTCGCCGTTTATGCGCATCAGCGCCAATAATGACGGGTCTTATGCTTTTGCGTTCACCAAAACCAAGGCATTAGCCGGCGAGCGCGTCGCGAAGTAGTTTGCCGGCGGAGCTAAAATTTTTCTTCCACTGCTGCCGTGCGTCGGCGGCCACGGTGTTGGTCACACAAAGTACAGCCGCAAAGGGTATCTGCAGCCGGTTGCACGCTACCGCAAGAGAGGCCGCTTCCATATTTTCGAGAATAGGCCGCGGATATTGTGCAGGAATATTTGCCGCATTGGCCGCAAATTTTTGCGCGTCGAGGCTAACCCCATAGTTCTGCAACACCGTTGCGCTCGGTAGATCGGGTGGCAAAGGCTGCCGGGGGTTTTCTGTGGTAAATGCCTGCTCAAGAAAGTTCGGAGTTTCTTCACCGGCCACGGCAGAAAACGCAAAATGATTGCAGAGAAAGATTCGTGAGACATCCGCCTCATGAAGAGCACCACAAGTGCCGGCCAAAATTACCGCAGCGGGTTTTTGCAGCGCCGCCAGTTCACTGAAGCGAATCAGCGCGTGAAATTGCCCTATACCGAGGGCAAGTGGCGTATAACCTCTTGTTGCCAACGCAGCAAAATCTGGAATCTCTTTTTCATGCGCAACGCAAAGCCAAGTTTCAGGCATGTTTCTGGCGACCGAGATAGCGTTCGATAATCGCGTGCACGATATAGATGACGGGAGTGACCGCGAGAGCGATCAGCAGCTTGTAGAAATAGTTGGAACTTGCGACCTTAAAAAATTCGGCGTGTGACCATTTACCGGGTAGAACAAACGCAATATAGAGTACCACAAACGTATCGATCAGCTGACTAAATACAGTGCTACCGGTAGCGCGCAGCCACAGGTGAGATTCGCCGGTGCGCATTTTCAACTGATGAAAAACGAAGTAATCGAGAAACTGGCCGAGTGCAAAAGCAACCAGAGAACCGATGATGATGCTCTGCGAAGTGCCAAACACCACGTTAAAATTATCGTCGTTGATTGCGGAAAACGATGCAGCGCGCGTAAGACCCATGAAATACAGGGCGACGAACACATACGAAATGAGGACAATCGTGAGTAGGGTGACACGGCGCACCCCCGCAAGGCCGTAATACTCGTTAATGATATCGGTCATGATAAAGACTACCGGCCAGACAAGAACGCCAACCGAAAGGTTCACCGCGGTGGAGCCAACTTCAAAGGTGAAAATTTTGCCGCCCACCATCTCGGCGAGCAGCGCATTGGTAATAAAGAACCCTGCGAGTATAACATAAAGCCTGTCTTTCGGGTTCTGCATGTGCACGACAGGTAATAAATTTGACACACGCGTCAAAGAAAAAACCGTGCGCTATGGAAACATCGACTCCGGCCGTGTTAAGCAAGAAAGAACGGCGGAAGATACTTATCGGCAAGCTGGTGCACCTCAGCATTATTATGGCGGTTGCTACCGTACTGGGTGTATTTGCGTTAAAGATCATTCTTTCACATTACAAGCTCGACCACAAGCCGATGGACTTAGGCGGCGACATGAAGGGTATGCGCCTGCATTCGCGCAGCGGCACGTACATGAAATTATCGAATCTGCACTTCAGGCTGACGGATGAAATCCACATGGAAGTCAAAGAGCTCATCGGTGAAGCCATACCCAAAGGTAAAACACCAATCGTTAACTTCGACGATGTGAATTCTTTCCGCATCGATATTCTTTCGGGTGAAGCATTCGTCAAGACCGAGATCATGGAATATATCTTCAACAATATGGTATTCAACTATGATGGTTCGCCGCTCAAGAATATGCAGATGCAATTCTTCGACGACGAAGAAGACGGCAAAAAAGTGAAGAAACTCCGCCTGACGGGTGACATGAAGCTCGTCGTCTGGCTGAGTTTTGAGATGGTCGGTAAGATGTACCTTGATCGCGAAAAGACACTCATGGTCATCGAGGCTGAGCGCATCAAATCGCTCGGCAACCCGTACACCAAGGCGCTGCTCGATACCGTCGGACTCAATATGGAAAAGCTGCTACCGGTACCCTCAGGCCGGGGTATCACGATGCAGGGGAACAAGATTATTGTCGAGCCATTCAAAATATTCCCGCCACCACAAATCGGCGGTTTTATCAGCGACATGCGCATCCACAACGATGGTCTGCAATTATTCTTCTCGAGCAAGAAGAAGATCGCTTTTCCTCCCTTGCCCGTGCGTGACGTCAAAAATTACCTCTATTTATATCAGGGGGATGTCAAATTTGGCAAGCTGACGATGGTCGATGCGCGGCTGCAAATGGTAGATCTGTCGCAGAAAAATGATTTTGATTTTTATCTGAAGAAGTATCAGATTCCGCTTGCTGCTGGATACTCTAAGATTATGCCCGATGGTTCTGTCGTGGCACATATACCCGACTACCGCGACGTCACCCGAAAATAGTGGGGCGATACCGAAAGCACGCATTTGTCTTCACTGCCTTGGTGATTCTGCAATGCAACCGGCGCGCTGAGATATTGCCTGATGGTGCCAAGCAGGTGGCGCGCAGTGATAGCACGGAAAATAATGGCAGCAGAGAAATCAAACTACGCGAATACCGCTTCTCTTCGAGTGGCCACAGTTTTATTTGCGAAGCGCGTAGTTATGCCAATGCAACGCTAGCCGAACAGGCGGCCGCCAAAGCGATCGCCGAAAGACCCGCTGAGCAGCGCAAATCGGCGCGCGCGCATTTTGCCGCATCGGGACGTTCGGTATGGCTTCAGGCCGGCAATAATCTCACCTGGTGCATGTTATCGAGTGCCGGCAAAGTAGATTTACCGAAAGCGATGGAGCCGGTGCTTTTGAGTTTCAAAAAGCTCTATGAGGACGCAAAATGAGAAAGTTTTTTTTTCAGGCTCTGTTGATTCTGGCCTTGTGTGATTGCCGCAATAGTGCGGCTTCAGCAGTGGCAGCTTCCGCAGCTTTCACGCCGTCGCCCGAGTTCAGCCGTTATTGGCTGAGTGGTACGGCTGAGCTCGCTCGTTTTTCATTGTCTCAGGCGCGCTACAGTGAAATCCATAACGGGGAGCTGGTCGTGATTACTGTCAGCGAACCATTCCGCAGCGATAAACAGGTAAAGTCAGAGCTTACTCATAGCGTAAACGAAGTAACTGTGCTCAAAGTACAGCAAATGCGGCGCTTCGCTACCGGAATCTACGATTACGCACTCACGACGACCAGCTTCAAGCCGCTGGATACCGCAATGCATCCGCTCGCGCTCAAGGTCACCGGTTCAGCAGTTGACTGGTGCGGGCAGGCGTGGTTGCAATTGAACCTCAAAAAGGGGAGCTATGCAGTGCAAGGAAGGTCGTACTTCGAAGAATCGGGCGACGAAGATTTTACTGTGCCAGGCATTATGAGCGAAGACGAAATCTGGCAGCGTATACGTCTTCAACCGACGGCTCTGCCGCAGGGTACCGTGCAAGTGATACCTTCACTATTTT
The DNA here is from genome assembly GCA_016788945.1 of Leptospiraceae bacterium. GTDB lineage: Bacteria > Spirochaetota > Leptospiria > Turneriellales > Turneriellaceae > Turneriella. Next base: position 2,082 of record JAEUSA010000244.1, on the reverse strand, counting down.
CTTCACGCCTGCGGCACCGCAAGCTTGCTGCCGAACAGGCAAATGCAGAGTTGCTGATGTATGGTGCACTGAAGCAGAGCGAATATTCACTCGTTTATGCTTTGGGGACAGCGAACGAGCGTCGCGTGAGTTTTATTTTTGAAAACAATTTTCCTCACCGCATTCTGGAGTATCGGGAGACCTACATGGATGGATTTGAAAAACCCAAGAAACTGACGACAATAGCGCGCCTGAAAAAAACTGTTAACACTGCTTACTGGCGCGAGCATGATAATAATCATCGTACTAAACGTCGCGCGCTCGGTGTAACGGGGTTTGACTGATGCGCGTCTTTATCGTCGGTGCAGCGGCAGTTTCGGGCAGGGCAGCCATGGCGGCTGCGAAAGCCATGGGGGCAGAAATTATCACCACTACCAGCCGGCCGCAGATAGCTGAAAGCGGACATGGTAATGAAGCCCAAGGCGCAGAGGCTGACCATACGATTTATGGTATCGACCTCGAGAAACCGGACGCTGTCGACAAGATGCTCGCTGATAAGCGACTGAGAGAGAAGAGCGTCGACTATGTGATCTACATTCCCGCGCGCGGTTCGGTCGGTATGGATGTATCGGAATCCAAAGCCGAGATGGTGCCGCCGAGTCTCGAGTACTCCGTAATTCCGTACCTAAAGCTTGCCAAAGCGCTCCAGCCGAAACGCACGATTGCGCTTTCGGGTTTTATGGCCTTGCCGGCATTGATGAAGATTTATGGTGCAATGACCTTCACCAAAATTGCAATGGAAGAGCTCGCCGTGCGCAATCCTGACAAATTGCAGATCATTCGTATCGGCATGTTCTTCAGCAACTCGGTGCGCGGTATTGCGCTGCTCGCTCAGCGCCGGTTTACGCGTGAGAAAGACTTTCAACCAGATTGGCGCGCCGAGTGGAAAAAATCCGGCATGAAATTCAGCGATTTCTTTTACGATAAAAACTATCGCTCTGAAGAAGAGACCTACCGCGAGCACGCCAATGGTATACCCTTCAGGCCGACGGTGCCCGAAGACATTACCAATGGATTCAAGCTCGCGCTTGGCGGTGAAAAAGCGCCCATCATCAACGTGCTTGGCCCATGGTTGTGGACCGAGTCGGCCATGCCACAGCTGCCCGAAGCGGTAACCTCGCGACTGAACCTGATCCCTGAAAGTATATACAAAATTCTGTGATACGCTTGACAGGTGCGTGAAATACAATAGTGGGATGTATGAAAGCCATCAGCTATGCCGCATCAGTTCTGTTTCTTGCCGTTGCCTGCGAAAAAGCTCCTCCCGTGACAGACGGTATCATCACCTTTGTCAAAGGTTCGGCGCTGATTGAACACGTCGACCCCGATGGATCAAAAAAAACCAAACCGGCGCGCCAGGGTGAAAAAGTTTTTGTCGGCGATGCCGTAGTGACGGCCGACGCCAGCACCGTCATATTTGAAGTGACCGGTGCCAAGATAGAGATACAGCGCAATACGCGCTTTGTTTATGAGCGCGGGGGTGAAGACAAACAAGTTTATCTGCAAAATGGTAACGCTTGGACATCCGTCTCGAAGTTGTCCGAGAACGGCAGGTTTGCTCTGCGTACGCCGACAACGGTCGCGGGGGTGCGCGGAACAAAATTCTTCACGTTTACTGACGGCGCGACGACGGGCACCTGTCACTGCGAAGGCAAAATTGCATACAAAAATCTGGCCACCGGAAAAGAGGAGGTCAACGATCAAGATTACGTCATGTATTACCGAGGTAATAAGGCGGTGAAAGTTATGGTCGATGACCTGAAAAAAATGGGATTGCCCGTCGGACACAACCATTCTGAACTCGATAACAGTACCATCGGGAAAAAGAATAATCTGACGCCCGCGCAACTGCAGAAATGGCAAGAGTACGTGGATAAAAAGTTCAGCGCACTGAAATAATGCGCTCCGCCATCACGGCAGAATTTTTAGAAGACCAGATCCATCCGCTCAGTCGGCGTTATGAATTCGCCCGAGCGCTGTTCATTGAGACGTCTGGTCTTACCGTCAGCAGCAACCTGAACCAGACGTTTGTCGAACCGCTCG
>JAEUSA010000189.1 GCA_016788945.1 Leptospiraceae bacterium | reverse complement strand
AGTATCCGCTTCATTTGCAGAATAGATGCGTCTTTTTTCCATACGATAATGTTGTCCACATCGGGGCAGGCGGCGATAAAATCGGTGTACTGCTCTTTTACCAGAAAGGTGATACGCGCATTGCTGTAGAGGGTCTTCAGCCGGCGCAGTACGGGTGTCGTTAGCAGAATGTCGCCGATTGCGCTCAGGCGGATTACGAGAATTTCTTTCATTTTTTCTGTGCCACAACCAAAGCGGCGATGCGCGCGGAAAGTTCTTCAAAATCTTGCGCTGTCAGCACCCCGCGACGTTCATCGACAGCCACCGTCTTTTTGTGTTGGGGCAAGGCAGAGAAGATGCTGTTATATCTCGCCGCAATGGCGTTCAGGCGCGTCTCTGTTTCGAAGACATCAAGCTCACGCCGCGTGCCAACGCGGCGCAGCGCCTCATCTACCGGTAGATTGAGAAAAATGATTAATTCGGGCAGAATGATCCTGTCGTCGGCGAGGTATGTCGCCACTATTTCGTGGGCGCGCGCATCAGAATCGGCTTGGTATGCCGCGGTGGAAAAAAAATACCGATCGAGTAGCACGACCTTGCCCGCCCTGAGTGAGGGTATAATCTGATTGTTGATATCCCACAATCGATCAATAAAGAAGAGATCGAGCAGTTCTTTGCTGATTTGCGGCGTCACTTCGCGTACCGTGCGCAGTATGCGACGGATTTCGCGTGAAGCATCTGTTTTTTCCGTTGGCTCCCGCAATGATTCAACGGCTATGCCGCGCGCAGAGAGACGCTGCGAAATCTCGTGGATTGTTGTCGACTTACCACTGCCGTCGATACCTTCGAAAACGATGAACGGCGCCACCGGCGGCAGAAGTCAAAGTGCAAACGGGGCAGACAGTAGAAAAGTGGAAGATCGGTTATCAAGGCTGACACCTTGCGGCGCAATAATTAAGGACCTTTTGCTCTCGGATGAGACATTATTGAACTTTTCTGCCACGTCCTGACGGCGAAAAAGGTAAGGATAAGGAAAAGTATAAGAATGCTGCCTAAAAAGAATACGGCGTTTTGTGTTGCGTCATTGGTTAGAATCTTATCAAACTGTGCAGGAAATTTCTGCACGCACCAAAGCAAGAATATGATTCCGAGAAATGTCGGGCATACATATTTTATTACGTAAGGCAGAGATTTCGGGATTTTCATCCGTGATCCATGAGTGGCCTCTCTTATCACGTTTTCAACACCAAACAACCATCCCGCGACGATCACTTGGCAGCTTGCAAGCAAAAAGATGCAAAATGTACCCGCCCAGAAATCCATCGCGTCAAGCGCTTCGAGCTTCGCCGAATAATAAGTCACCAAAATCGATCCACTTGCGGTAATCAGTAACAACAATCCTAAACTCTTCCGCCGATCAAAATTCAAGCCTTCTTCGAGAAAGGCGATGCCGGGCTGCAACATGGAAACCGCGCTGGTTATGGCCGCAATGAAAAGTAGAAAAAACCAAAGTGCGCCGAAGAATTGTCCAAACGGCATATGTGCAAAAACCGCCGGCAAGGAAACGAATCCCAAACCGAAGGTGCCACCGACACCCGCGGCACCCAAAAAAACAAAAGCGGCGGGTACGGTGATCAACCCGCCGAGACCCACTTCTGCAAATTCATTGCCCGCCGCAGCCGTGGTCGCCGACAACATAATATCGTCTTTTCTTGTTAAGTAACTTGCGTAGTTGATGATCACACCAAACCCTACGGATAATGAAAAAAATATCTGTCCTGCAGCTTCCATCCATAATTGCGCGTCAGCCAACGCCTCGAGCAGGCCTCGCCCCTGTGGGGGATTCCATAAATGGCCAAGCCCGTTGAGAACATTACGCTCGGGATACGCTTGGTTCGGAGTGCCCAATGTCAAAACTCGTGCCAAAACAATGATGGCCGTTAGTAGAAGAAATGGCATTCCCCAGCGGCTCAACTTCTCTATGCCGCCAAGACCGCGGTAGACAAAGAAGAAGTTCAAGGAATAGCAGATGAGAAGCGAAACCAATGCAGGGGATAAGCCTTGGAAAATGCTGCCATTGGCGCCCGAGCCGGTGAAGTTCTCGAAAAACCCCTGATAGGCGCTGACGTCACGGCCGAGATTCAGCGCGCCCGAAATATATCCCCAACAATAATAGAGACACCATGCCTGAATAAAAACATAATACATGTAGATGCCAATCGGTACGACGAGTCCGAGCACCCCCAGATAAGGTGCGGCTCTTCGCTGCCACAGAACACTAAATATACCTGGCGCACTGTGAAAGCCGCGCATGCCGCCATAACGGGCAATTGACCATTCGATGTATGCGAGCGGCAAGCCCAAGAGCAGAAAGGCGGTAAAATATGGGATCATAAAAGCGCCACCGCCGTATTTCGCCGCCAATCCGGGGAAGCGGAGAAAATTTCCGAGACCCAACGCCGAACCGGTCACAGCAAGAATTACACCAAGCCGTCCTGTCCATTCCTGTTTCTTGGACATGACTCTAAATCTCGCTTAATCGCCGTGCTTCGTCCAATTTGAAAATAGAATTCACGAGTCCGAGATGTGAAAAGCCTTGCGGGAAATTTCCTAACAGAACTGGATTACCTGCTTCATCAATATGTACGCATTCGCTGAAGAGACCGAGCGGGTTACGCATGGTCAACAGCTTCTCAATGGCCGCTCGCGCTTCGGGGAGATTTCCCTGCATGATCAAACAGTCAATATACCAGAATGACATGAGCAGGAAGCGCCCTTCTGGCCCGCCGATGCCGTCGTCATATCGGCCATTATCATAACGGTGGAATAACGGAAGGTCTGAATCCCCCAATTCTTTCTTGATAGCCGCGAGCGTACTTTGAAATTTCGGATCGCGAACACTGATAAAGCCGATTTCAGGCATTATCAAAAGTGATGCGTCGAGAGTTTCGGATCCATACGCTTGCGAGAATGCACCCAAATCATCGCGCCAAGCCTTGTCGAAAATTTCTGTTTTGATTTTTTCCGCTTCCGCTTTCCAGCGCTCGATATCGTTGCGGAAACCGAGGCGGTCGGCTATTCTCATAGCGCGATCCAAAGCCGCCCAAGCCCACACTTTCGAATAAGTATAATGTTGCAGTTGTGAACGAGCTTCCCATATTCCTGAATCTGGTTCTCGCCAGCGGTCTTCGACTATGCGGACGATTTCTTTCAGCATCATCCATTCGGTGTTGGTGATGACTCCGCCGAATCGTTGGTATTGCCATGCGGCATCCAAAAGGCTACCATAAACATCGAGCTGTAACTGGTCCCTTGCCCCATTACCGACCCTCACAGGCGCAGACTCGGCATAGCCAGCAAGATGATCGAGTACCTGTTCTCCATGACCGGGATTACCATGAACGTCGTAGAGGATTTTCAAGTGCTTACCGTCAAAAACCCGGTGCAAAATAAAATCAAAATATGCCGTACCTTCTTCTGTGTAACCAGCCCTGAAAAAAGCGCCCAAAATAAATGCCGAATCCCGTATCCAAGTGAAACGATAATCCCAATTACGCGTGCCACCCGGCCATTCGGGTAAGGAGGTCGTCGGTGCAGCAACGATCGCTCCGGTTGGCTCATAGGACAGGAGCTTCAAGGTAAGTAATGACCGCTCCATTGCGTCGCGGTAACGCCCCTGATAGTTTAACCGCCCTATCCAGTCGCGCCAGAACTTTCGCGTATCCCAGATGCGTTTGTAAGTTTGATAGCTCAGTGGTAAATGCACTTCACGCATACCCCAATCTAATATAAAAGATAATTCATCCCCGGCTTTCACGCTGAATCTTGCAATCGCAGAATCTTCAGATATTTCACAACTAACCGGCGATGACAAAACGAGCGCGTCATTTTCGTGCTCCGCGAGCACGCCGTATTCAGAGATCGTAAAATGCGGCTTACCCAAGCCGTAGCTAAATCTCGGCGCAAATCGCAGCTCCATGCTCATCGCGCCCTCGATACATTCCAGCACACGATGGATTTCCGCAGTCGGGACTTTGCGATTCGGAATGTACGGCATAAAGTCTCTGATGCGTATCTTGCCGTTACCGGAAAACATTTCTGTAATAAGTATATTCGTGCCCGGTTCGTAATATTGGTGGCTACTAAATTGAGTAGCCGGAGCCAGTTTGCAATAACCGCCGCCTTCACCGAGTAGACGCGCAAACACTGCTGGGGAGTCAAAATCCGGTAGGCAAGCCCAATCGACGGAGCCGTTCGCAGAAATCAGCGCCGCGGTCCTCGTGTCACCGATCACTCCGTATCGGGTTAATGGCTCGGAACCCCCGCTCGTATGCACAACCGACAGTGTTCAAATCGCAAAACGCGAGACAAGAGATTTCGATTATTGATACTGTCGAGTGCGACTGGTAGTTGTTTCCAATCGTTTGCCGGTTCAGCTCGTCTCTTTTGGCGGGAAATTGGCTTCGCGCAATACCGCAGGGGGTGTTGCTACGGGTATTTCCTCTTATCTCAAATCAAAAAAGCAAACAGACCCTGAGTTTCGGCATATATGGGTCGGTTGGCCAGGCCCGGTAGCTGCGGAAGATATGGAGCAATTGGAGAACGCGCTCGGGCCGGATTTTCTTCCTGTAACATTGTCGGAAAATCAAATGCAGGATTTTTATGACGGATTCTGCAACAAAACGCTCTGGCCGCTGTTTCACTATTTTCCCACGTTAACAAAGTTCAAAGATTCCTATTGGAATGAATATGTCAATGTCAACGTCATGTACTGTAATCGGATAGTCGAAGTTCTCACTCCCGATGATGTCGTCTTTATCAATGATTACCATTTGTTATTGTTACCGCGACTCTTGCGCGATTTGTTTCCCAAACTGAGAATTTGTTTCTTTCTTCACATACCGTTTCCCGAATTTGAGATTTTCCGGCTGCTACCTGGCAAATGGCGTAGTGATCTTCTGAATGGCATGACGGCGGCGGATTTGGTGGGCTTCCACACACACGACTATACCGAACATTTTTTGCGTTGTGTGCAGCGCATATTGGGCTTACAACACACTCTCGGCGAAGTAAAAATGGAGGATCATATTCTCAAAGCCGGCACTTTTCCCATGGGAATCGATTTTGAAACTTTCAGCGCGCACGAGCCCGAGGCTATGGGTACCTACCAGCCACCAGGAAATGAATTCAGGCAAATACTCTCGATAGATCGCCTCGATTATACGAAAGGGATTTTGAATAGGCTGAAAGGCTTTGAGCTTTTTCTGCGCAAATACCCTGAAATGCAGGGGCGTTGGCAACTCCATGTTGTTGCTACCCCAAGTCGGGTCGGTGTTGACCGCTACCAGAACCTGAAGAAGCAACTCGATGAATTAGTCGGTAGGATCAACGGCACTTATTCACGCGGGAGCTGGGTGCCGATCTTCTATCAGTATGCTACTTTGACGCTACGGGAAATGAAAGTCGTTTACCGGAATTCCGGAGTTGCCCTGATCACTCCGCTTCGCGACGGCATGAATCTGATTGCTAAGGAGTACCTCGCATCTCGCACAGACGACACTGGAGTATTAATAATCAGCGAGATGGCCGGAGCGGCCCGCGAACTTGCCGGTGCAATACTGATAAACCCGAACAGCATTTCAGAGATAGCCGAGGCAATTAAGCAGGCTATTGAAATTCCCATCGCAGATCAGAGGGCACGCAATAAGCCGATGCGCGATTACCTGCAACGGCAAGATATTCGGTATTGGATGCAGGAAATTATGGAATCGATGGAGACACTAAAATCGCGTATTCATCGGATTCAAGACAAATATTTTTCTTCGTTGAAACGGGAACATTTGCAGAAGAGTTTTCTTGGGGCTCAAAATCGTGTGATTCTCTTAGATTTTGACGGCACGCTCGTCGATTTTGAATCTGATCCGGCGCAAGTGGGCGTCGACGATGAATTGCGTAATATTCTCGATCGGTTGACGGAGATCTCCAATACACTTGTTTTCGTTATCAGTGGCAGGGATCGCGACTTTCTCGCGACCAACATTACAAACACTAAGATCGGGCTCGTCGCAGAGCACGGCGTTTTTATTCGTTCGCCAGGACAGAAAGAATGGGTCACCGTGGACGCAAGTGGCACCGCTTGGTTTGAAAAAATTCTGCCGGTTATGCAGCGATATTCGAACCGCATCTACGGTAGTTTTATTGAGCAGAAGGAGTCAGCTCTTGTGTTTCACTACCGAGGAGCTTATGGCGAGGCAGAACTCGTGCAAGAGCGCGTGAACGAGCTTTTTGACGATTTGCTGCATTTTACCGCAAACATCAATGTGCAGGTCATGCGCGGCAACCACCTGATTGAAGTCAAGAATAGCGGCGCATCTAAAGGGACTGCGGGACTTTCCATCATTAGTCTGCCAATACATGACTTCATCTTGGCTATTGGTGACGACACCACAGACGAGGATCTTTTCAAAGTACTTCCGAAAACCGCACATACGGTGAAGGTCGGGTACGGTGAATCTGCGGCCAGTTATTATCTGAATGATGTCTCCGATTGCCGCTCATTACTTCAATTTATGTGTAATGGAATTTAAGCATTCACGGAGAGAATGAAATCGCGATATTCTCAGTGTTAAGGCGAACTTTCAGCCATTTTTTGATATCCACTTGCCGTTTTCGATTCAAATGTTTCGAAAGTTTGATAGATGCAAGCCAGATGTCACGAGGTTCAGAAGAGTCGCTAATTTCCAAACTTGCCTCAAGGCTCACTGAGGCCACAGGGAAATTTTGAGCCAAAAGTTCGGAATAAATTTGCCGCGTCAGCCGGTTGTTTGCGTCGCGTTGAGCTTCTAAGGTAATTTTTTCAGGTTTCGCGTGTTCCACTGAAAAACCCTGCTTTATTTCCAACTTTGCCCCTTCCAGATTGTACAAACGCATTCGCTTTCTTAGTTCATTCCGTTGGCTCTCTTCAATGCGGTTGCCACCAAAGACCAATGAAATCGTGCGTTGCTTTGGATCAATAGATTTATGCAACAGATAATCACCCGGTAATATCGCCTCACGCTCAACAAAAGATTTGGCTTGTTGCATGAATCTCGTTTCCGTTATTATCTCATATGCGAAGTAAATGCTCGGCAAAACGGTCATGCAGATAACCATCCAAATGATGCGGCGTGCCTTGATGCGACTTTCTTCATTTGGCTGCTTACGAAACGGGAAACGGAGAAATCTGGCCACGATCAAAGTGGCGAGCGCAATAAACACTGAATTAATCAGAAATAAATAAAAAGCGCCACCAAAATAGTTAATTTGAAAAGTAGCCAACCCGTACCCCGCAGTGCAGAGTGGTGGCATTAGCGCGGTTGCAATAGCTACACCAGGTAAGACATTTCCTTTGAACTTGCTTGCTAAGGCGATGATGCCGGCGAGGCCTCCAACAAACGCAATCAACACATCATAGATCGTGGGCGAGGTGCGAGCCAGAATTTCTGAGTGGGCGGCATTTAGCGGTGTCAATATAAAATATAAAGTAGATGTGACGAGCGAAGCGATCACGGCAAAAGCAAAGTTCCTCGATGCCTTTTTGAGCAACTGAACATCATTTATTGCCATGGCTAAACCGATACCCACTATTGGGCCCATTAATGGCGAAACAAGCATGGCGCCGATGATGACCGCATTAGAATTTACGTTAAGACCTAAAGATGCGATGAATATAGCGAAGATCAGAATCCAAAGATTCGTACCCTTGAATACGACCCCGGCATCAATATTTCTGACAACCGCATGAAAGTCTTCGCGGTGCGTGTGCAGTCTAAATTTCTCGAGAATATCCTTGATCACCGGGTACACGATTTCTCCGCCCCGTTACCTGACTGACAAAAAATTTTTGCGTAAATAGCAGGCATGAGGAAAGGCGATGCCAAGGTCGCCAACCGTTCTCGCCAGCCAAGACGACCCCGTGCAGTTTCAAAAATATCTTATCGTTGAAAAGTTATTTTCTGAGGTTGGTCTAAGGGGGCGGTCCAAATCCGGAAATTTCATTTGGACGCTGTACCTGTCTGGCGGGAAGGTGAAGTCAATGCCATATATTCTTCAGGAAATACTTGGTTTTTTAATTTGCTCCGCCCTTATAGTCTACAGTGGCTCGCGTCTTTCCCGGTATGCAGATATGATGGCCGACGCATTCGGCTGGGGAAAAATGTTCATGGGCATATTGCTCTTGGCCGCGGTAACTTCTCTGCCTGAGCTCGTTAGCGGAATCGGTGCAACGGTCGTAATCGACGCGCCTGATTTAGCGGTAGGAGACATCGTTGGTAGTTGTGTTTTTAACGTTCTTATAATTTCCATCATGGATGTATTTTATGATGCAAAGAAGCCAGTTATTTCTGCTGCGCAAATCGGCCACGTCATTGCGGCATCCTTCGGAATTTTGCTGCTGAGTGTGGTGGGGCTTTCGATCGTCAAACCTTCGATATTGGGTTCAATCGGCTGGATTGGTGGATTTAGCTTCGCATTCCTGTTTTTATACGTGGTTTCGATGCGCGTCATATTCTTATACGAGCAAAGACACTCCGCCAGTCGATCAGATGCCAACATGCATAGTCAGACGAGTCAGATCGTTGTTTTTTTCTCGTTGCATGCCCTTGTCGTGACCTTAGCTGCACTTGCTCTCCCTTATTTCGGTGATCATTTGGCGAAAGCAACGGGTTTGGGACAAAGCTTTTTCGGGACACTTTTTGTCGCTGCGTCGACTTCTTTGCCAGAAATTGTTGTTTCGGTTGCGGCTATACGCTTAGGCAGCATTGACTTGGCTATTGGCAATATATTCGGCAGCAATATCTTCAATATCGCAATTTTAGCCATTGACGATATCTTGTATAAGAAAGGGCCGATTTTTCAATACACGAGCCCGAATCATATAATTCCGCTGTTTGGCGCAATCATTGCCACCTCAATCGGTATTATCGGGCTCATCTATAAATCAGAGAAGAAATGGAAATTAGCATTAGACAGCTTTTTGATTCTTGTCACCTATGTTACAGTCATCGTTATTCTGTACTTGAACAGATAGCAAGTTACTGATCAGTATAACATTCAACTTGCCATGCGGTAGCCAAGCTGTTTATTGACGTCAGTGAAGCTGCTGGCAAAAAAAATAATTGCCGTGTTAGTTGCCGTAATCGTCGTTCAGGTTGCCGTACCTTTGGCCGTTACCGTAGATAATAACACTTCGGCGACAATCAAAACGCACGACGCAAGTCCATTGACAGAACAAGAAGATGAGAACAGTGATTCAAATCTGAAATTTCTCTCCCTCCCAGCAGTCACCGAGGCGCCAGCAAAGATCTTCCATTATTTAGATCTTCCTGGTATAAAATTGATCACTCATATCGACGAAATTCCTACCCCTCCTCCACTTTAAGCTCCGACTAAACTACGAAGCTTATCAAAGACACTTATTAGCGACATTGAAGATGTCGCATCAAGTATCGACATAATTAAAAAGAGGAGAATTATATGAAAAAGTTGAAACGACAAATATTTCGGAAAGGGGCATTGTTTGGTTTGATTTTGATAATCCCACATATGCCTATATTCAGCGATTATGTTGCCAAAACGAACGAAGGCAGAGAGACATATGCAAATCAATTCATTGCCGAGGCGGCACCGCCTACCCAAAGTAAACCGGCAGAGAAAGCTGAGGTTGAAGGTCAACTTTCCAACACATCGAAAATAGCCATCGCTGTGGCGGTTATGCTTTTTTTCTTGGGCGTCGCCATCACGGTGCAAATTAGGGGACAGCGCCGACTATAAATGCTCGTTATTATTCCAAAACGAACACATAAAGGCAACGGTAAGTCTATGCTTGCGAAGGCGTAGATCAATAGCCGAAGGACCTGCGGCACAAGAATACGCCTCGGAACGAACAGCGCTTGGGATTCAGCGTATGAGCCAGAAAAAGACAACGGCAAGCGCAGTGGGAATAGCGGCTCCGGCGAAAAGTCCTAATGGCGAGATGCCGGACTCGGAGAAAACTTTGCTCGAGCTGAGTATTCCCACACCCGCTGGATTAGGCGCGTTCGCGATTACCGTTAATCCACCTCCGCTCACAGCACCGGCAACGAGTGCATATTTGAGCTGGTCGGATAGATCGGGAACCAGTGTACCAAGGTAGGTGAGCGCCGCGTTGTCGGTTACGGCGGTGAGTGCCGTAGCCCCGAAATAAAGCTGGGCTCCTTCAAGCGTTTGCAGCAACGGCTTCAGCCAGTAGGATTGTAAGCTTCCGAGGGTTACAAGTCCGGCAAGGAAGAAGCCAACGAGCAGGCCTTCGCGTAATTTCAAAGGAGATTGATATTCCTTGGTGGCCAGCGTCAACCCCAGAAAGAACATGAAAACGCCAAAGAAAATATTATCGTGATGAGCAAAGAAAACCGTCAGCGCAAGCAGGAGCAAATGGGCAACCGTAAGCCAAACCGGAATTTTTTCATGAGACCTCCGAAATTCTCCCATCTGACGAATATCTTTTCGGAAGAGAACCATAAATAACAAGGCTCCGCTTATGCAGGTCAGTAAGCCTCGCCAGCCAAAATGAAGAAACATATATTCCAACCCCCAGTTCCATTTTCCCGATACCATGAGAACAGGCGGTGCAGCAAAATGCGTAAGAACTCCTCCAACGGAAATATTCACGAAAAGAAGCCCTATCGAAGCATAAGCGAAACGCCTTGAGACGTTTTCGTCAAAAAGACGTTTCTTGAGAATCAGCGAAAGAAGTGTCATAGCCGCAGGCTCAGTTATTAAAGAGCCTAATACAGGGCCCACGCCGAGAGCAACTACGTAAAAAACGTGTTTTTCGCTGAATGGCAATAGTGCGGTCAACACGTTGATCAGTTTTTCCGCGAGAAGTACGACAGGTTTGGACGCAGCCATCACCATCACGACGAGCACAAATTTCGGCTCCGTAAAATTCAGGCTATCAATGTACGCAATTGCACCGTTGAAGGTACCTTCGACAGCGATAATGGCCGAAAACAGCGCTGCTGCCCAGAGTCCAAAAACGATTTCCGTTTCAGCGAGAAAATGTATGACATTTTCGGCAAGTGAGCCCGGACGGAAATGATGTGCCCATTTGTTAATTCTGCCGACTAGGAAAGTATGTAATACCGCCAGCGAAAAGCAAATGGTCGCTATTGTCTGATTTGTTGTAGGTGTCGGAAAATTCATAGGCTTTATATGTCCATTGTGGCAAGTTTTTCTTCGATTTCTTTAGCCAATTTCGCCGCCTGAGAAGATCCGCTGACGGCAAACTTTTTCAAACTGTCCCGGATGGTCTTGACGTCTAAGAAACTTAGATCGGTAAGATCAAATGTCTGATTGCTTTTTTGCTGCGTAAATTCCATATAAACATGCTCCTTTGATGATGTTCTTCGAATTCATTTACCAGACCGGGTAACGAGGTTTGGCAAATGCGCTATTACATCTTCCATGCGAGACCGAAAATCTTCTAGTCCTCGTCTGGCCCGTGGATTTGCAATGGCGAGCTTCACTTTGAACAAATTGAAATTACTGCCGGCAAAGTCCAACTCCTTGACGGCAAGATTTTCCCGTAACCGGTGTTCCTGCAGCTCTCTTTTTAGGTTGTCTATAATGCCGGCGATCTTAACTTTTTCTGCAACCGAGCCAGAAGATTTTGCCGAATGCTCCCATGTTGTGATTTCAGCCTCCATGCCATTGATTAGGGATTTTTCGTTTTTGCGTCTCTGTGCCTTAAGTAGCAAAACTGCAGTAAGTCTCTGGAGTTCTTTCTGCTCCGCTTCGCTAAGCTCATCCAACGCGAAAACGCTTGCCAAAAGTTTTTTTGCCGAGACGTTTTCGTAAATCGGATTGTCTGAATGCATATTCGTTCCCCCTGTTCCGTTTTCGAAAAAAAACGGCAAACGCTGCTATGAACAGCCTGCCCCGTGCTGAAATTTGGTGAAGCGGCTTTACGTTCTTAGGCGGGAAGGGTAGGGGGAGCTCGAGATGAAATTGTGCGCCAAGTTTTCCTAATCTCTGAAAACTGTATTGAACTTAATCGATATAATGTGGTAGTCAGAGTTTTTCTGGATTTTGCGGAGGCAATCAAGACACACTCGGGTGTCGACACATTTTTTTTCAAACGTATCGAGCTATCCGAGCAGACAACGGCTTTCTCCTTAGCTGCCAAAAGCTTTGGAAGGCTCCAAATGTTGTCTTCAACCTGCGTCGTAAACGAGGCTGTGCAACGGATAGCGATGATAAGGAATGTGATAAGCCCGCGAAAATATTTAGAGAATATTATTGCATGGATTTGGTCGATCGCCAAGCTTAACTTTCCATGATCAGCCAGCATGTATTTCCGCATACGTTGACGTGATAGGTGAATCGTCTATCTTTTTTCCACTCTTATCAGAATGTTAGGCTTATGTGAAGACAGCTTTAAAGCGATAAGCAATGGTGCAAACCTGGCCCGGTATCTCTGCATTTATTTGCAGGCCAAAATTCCACGGTGGCTGGGTGCCCATGCTGTCAGAGTGAAATATATGGGCTCCCGCTAGAATATTTGGAGTTGGTGACTGCGTTATTTCACTTGGATTAGCTGCGGGGGAGTTTCTGGTCAGAGAACTGATTAATTTTGTTGATATGCTGTTCGGTAATTTTATATGAGCCGATGGCAAGCTTAGAAAAATATACGATGTATCAGTTGCTGTCTACTTCGGCAGCAAAATTTC
>JAEUSA010000187.1 GCA_016788945.1 Leptospiraceae bacterium | reverse complement strand
GAATCGATACCGCACAGGTTTTCCCCAGCAGCGTGTATTTTAGCTGCCGAAACGTAAATATTGCCCGGGCCGTAGATAAAATCAACCGCGGCAAACGACAGTTGCGGCAAACCATGCGCCGCGGCCAAAATCGCCTGTGCACCGCCGGCCTGCAGCACGCGCGTTGCACCGGCAAGGTGTGCCATCGCCAGCACAACGTCGGGCACGCGCTTGAGCTGAGGATCGGGTGGCGTGAGCACGGTGATATCGGCCACACCCGCGATGCGCGCGGGAATAACACCCATCAGCACCGTCGACGGGTAACGCGCCTTGCCGCCCGGTACATAGAGTGCCACGCGGTCGAATGGTACGAATTTCATTCCCAGTTCGTTGCCCGCGATTTGGGCGCTGAAGGGTGATTGCACCTGCTTGCGGTGGAATTCTTCAATATTGCGGTAGGCCGCCTGAAAAGCGGCAAATACCGCAGGTTCTGCTTCGGCAAATCGCCGCCCCGCGGCCGCAAGCTCTTCGCCATGGATAATCCACGATTCGGGCACAAAACCTTCGAAGTTCGTCGCCGCATTGCGCAGGGCATTCAGCGCACCGGCGCGAAAGTTTTTTGCCAGCGGATCAATCGTCTGTTTGCGTACACTTTCGAGGTCGAGGCCTGCGCGCGAAAATAGAGATTCGCGCTCGCTCTCACTGAGGGCAGAGTATTTTTGCGTGCGTATCAGCGGGGCAGACATTAGCCGACCAAGCGAATAGGTTCGAAGATTTCGACCTGTTGCGTTTTACCGCGGATTCTTTCTTCAAAACGGATTTTGCGGCATTCGACGGCTGCACCGACAAGTTCGCGCGTGCGCCCGTCCATCAGGATGTTGGTGCGAGAAATTTTGTTCATCGATTCGAGGCGGCTGGCGACATTAACGACGTCGCCGAGTACAGTATACTCAAGACGCCGGAACGAACCGACAGTACCGGAAAAAACGGTGCCGCTGGCTATGCCGATACCAAAGCGGATATCTTCACTGAGATACGCAGGCTTTACCTGATTAAACAGCCCCATCGCTTCACGAATGGCGAGGCTGCATTTGACCGCATTGAGCGCATCGTTGCCCTGACTGAGCGGAGCACCGAAGGTCGCCATGATGGCGTCGCCGATGAACTTATTCACCGACCCGCCATGCGAGAAGATGAGATCCATCAGGTCGGTAAAAATGACGTTGAGCAGTTCAGCGACGTTTGCCGGGTCGAGTTTTTCGGATAGTGCGGTGAAACTGCGCAGGTCGAAGAACATGACCGTTGCAGGTATGAGCTCGGGTTTCATCATCGTGCCCGAGGCCGTGATCTTTTCAATCACATCATCGGAAAAATATTGCGACATGATTTTGCTCTGCGTCTCGAGGCGCGCGTTTGCCTCGCGCAGCTTTTGCCGTTCGCGTTGCCGTTCGAGCCATAGCCTTGCCTTCAGCAAAAATTCGCTGTGCCGCAGCGGCTTGATGAGCACCTCGTCTGCTTCTTTGACGAGTGCGAGTACCGAAGTATCTTCGGTCGCATCGGCGGTCATCATCAAAATCGGTGTACCCGCATGCGTCGGGCTTGCGCGCATCGAGTCGAGTACGTCGAGGCCCGAAATGTCGGGCAGGTAGATGTCGATGAAGGCAAGGTCGAATTGTGTGTTTTCGAGCCGCGTCATCGCCGAGCGGCCATCTAAGAAATATTCTACGATGTATCCCTGCTGCTCGAGCAGGGATTTCAATATTTCGCCCTGCACGTCATCGTCTTCGATCAGTAGAACGCGCGTGGTGCGGGCGGCCATCGGCCGTCACAAGTTGAATCAAAATCAGCGGGTCAAATATATGTCAGCGATTCAAAATCGCGTGCCAGCAGTGAACGGTTAACGGTCTGAATCGCTACACGGTAGGCGATATACATGTTTTGCGTGCACAAATTGCGGTAGCGGACAAGGTCAAAGCCGTAAAGCTGCGAACGAAAGTAGTTACCCGTCTGCATTTTTTCTTCCATGTCGCCCGCGCAGAAGGCGAGCGCATCGTCGAGGAGCGCAAAGGATTCGGGATGCATGAATTCGTTTCGATGAACGAACACACCGTCTCGCTGCATGGCGATGAGGACTTTTACTCTGTAGTGCTGCATAGGGCCGAAATTAACGGATAGATAATTTTCGGCTGTGAGGGGGAGCGAACTTGACTTCGCCCCCCGTGTGAACGGCCTTAACGGTCGAGAATGGTGCTCAGGTCGATATCGGCGTCGTCTTTTTCGCCGCCCTCGCGCCCATCAGCGCCCAGACTCATGATTTTGGCCTGGCTGCCTTCGACAGTGTATTTGAACTTGTTTTTCCAAGGATCGAGCAGGTAACGTTTGTCCATATACGGGCCACCCCAGCCTTCGAGCCCAGGGGGTTGTGTAACGAGCGCTTCGAGTCCCTCTTCTTGTGTCGGGTTGCGACCATATTTGTTCTTGAATTCAAACAGCGCGAACTGTATTTTGCCGTAGGTCACTTTGAGTTCCACTTCGGCCTTCGCCCGGCTTGCCTTATCGTCTTTGAGGACAACAAGCAGCACGCCCATCAGGCCGCCGAGAATCACGAGCACTACCATGAGCTCGATGAGTGTAAAACCACGTCTCTTTCTGATCGATTTGATCTTCATACGTCCTGCTGCGGTATGCTAAGCTGTTTGACAATGATTTTTTAGCCGGACTTGCGCAATACGGCTGTGGTCGCTTTTATCGCCTGCACAGAGATAAAATACGCTCACACCTGCCGGATCAGAGCATAAAATGCTTTGCTTGCGCGGCAAAATATTGACCTTTACCTATGCGAAAGGCTTTAGGCAGTCTGCTGGCGCTCGTGGTCAGTGCACTGATTATCTCGACCATTATCTCATTTTTCACCCGCGATAGCTTTGAAAGCCTTCCCGTAAAAGGTGCCTCAGCGCCGGTAAAACTCACGCGCCGTATGCAAGAGACGATGTTTTCCGTCTCAACTGAATATGTTTCGCGCTATGATTATAACTGGCTCACGGAAAAACTGCATGTACTGCGCGATCCGGCAGGCCGCCGCCTGCTACCCGTGCCGGTAAATTTCTACCTCAGCAATAATCTCAGTTTTGCGGAATACCCGCTCGCGGCGATGGATGTCATCGATTCAGATTGCAACGTGCGTTCCGAGAAAATTGTCACCACCCGCCGCTATCTGAAATCACTGCAAGTCGCCAACAGCGAAGGCAAAAAAACGGGGTTACACGTCGCTTCGTACCGTGCGCTGGGTGAAAATGTTACGCTGCATTATACCGACGCCTCACCGCGGGCGGCGAAATGCCTTGCCGCGCAGGTTATGGCGTTAGGGGAAATCTCCTTTCTGCAAGATTCGGCAAGCCTCGTGCTGCCGGCTTTTCAGGCGCTGCGCGTGAATCTGGCGCCTTACGAGCGCGCCGAGCTGATCGACCGGGCGGGTCGCAATATCTACACGGCGATCGCCGAGGCCTATAAGAAAAATCCCGCGCACAAGGTGCGCGTGCTGATCACGAACACCGTGCCTTATATGCAGGCGCAGAGTTTGCCTTTTGCTGAACTGGCGGGACAATTTGTCGGCCTCACCGCCGAAGAGCTGACGGCGATGAAAAATGCCGCGTTGGCGTCCAATGGTGCTGCGGGTGTTGTACCCGACCTCGGCAAGCGCATCGAAATCGGCATCGATACTGCGGTGATCTGGCAGCTGTGGCAGACTGCCAAAATACCTTATTACAAAGACGCTTCGGGTGAACCGATGCTCTACGAAGATATGATTCTTGCGCTGAGGCGCTCGCTCACTGACAGCGATGCGGCCGGTGTTTTGCAGAACCGCAAGCTGAAGGCCATCTACGCCTCGTATGCGCGCGACAATGACGAAAAGAAAAAATGGGGTGAAAGCATTAACCTGCCTTACCAGCGCGCCAGTGCGGAGCGTCTGATGAAACTGCAAGTTCAGATGCTACTCGACATCTACGATTTTTCAGCAGTAGGCCTCGAAGGTGAGACATTTATCGCCCTCGAGATGCCCGCGCGCCAGAAATTCCCGGTTCTACATATGACAGTGCGCCCGCTGGCGCGTAAGCTTGGTTTCGAAGAGAAGAAAGACGGGTCAGATATTTCAGAAATCGAAAAATCCCTCTTGCTGGTACGCAGCACCCTCGCACAAGCCGGCAAATAGTGGTTTCGCTGCATCCTTACACGGCCCTCGTCTGGGGCATGGGGATTTCCCTGTTGTTATTTTACGGCGCTTATGCCGTGCGCAAGACAAATAACCGTCTGCACCGCCTGCTGGCTGTGTTGGGCGTAGTGTTCAATCTACTGAGTAGCGTCTATTTGATTTATGCCGTGCGACTGCGCGGCGTCGAAATGCCGGCCAATTATGCATTTTGGGTGGTAACGGCGCACCGCACGTTTGCGACGCTGATGGCGCTTGTTATGATTGCCATGCTCATTACCGGAATCAGGCGCCGTCGCCAACTGCATATCGCGCTGCACCGCATCTTTTTACCGGGTTACACGCTGACTTATTTGTCGGGTTTGGTAATTTTTCACAGTTAGCTGTCAGGAGCATATTCACATGGAATTTATCGTTGGCGACGAGGCGCAGAAACGCCGCCTCAATGAAATTGCAGCCAAAAGTGCCGCTCAGGTGAGCGAAGACGATCTGCGCTTTGTGGCAAACCGCATCAGGCAGAATGCGATTGAAATGGTATTCCGCGCCAACTCGGGCCATCCAGGGGGGCCGTTGGGCCTCGCCGACATCTATGCATATCTGTACTTTAAAGTCCTCAAACTTGACGGCGAAAACCGCGATCGGCTGCTGATCAGCAATGGCCATGTCTGCGCAGTACGCTACAGCTCGATGGCAGTGCGCGGGCAAATTAGCGAAGCGGAGCTGGCGACCTTTCGCCGCTTGGGCTCCCGGTTGCAGGGGCATCCTTCGACAAAGTATCTGCCCGAGGTTGATAATTCGAGTGGCTCGCTGGGGCAGGGCCTTGCCAATGCGAGTGGCCTCGCCTTGGGGTTGAGATTACAAAAGAGCCCGGCGCGGGTATTTCTCGGTATGTCTGACGGCGAATGCCAAGAAGGCATGACTTGGGAAGCCGCTATGGCAGCGGCGCACAACAAGCTCACCAATATACATCCGTTTCTGGATTTTAACAACATCCAGATCGACGGCAAGGTCGAAAAGGTGATGGGTATTGAACCGCTCGATCAGAAGTTCACGGGCTTCGGCTGGAAAGTGCGCGTCGCCGACGGACACAACTTTACCGCGATTGCCGATGCATTCGACTGGTCGCTCAAAGACGAAGGCGCACCCAAAATGATTCTGTTCAAAACGGTGCTCGGCAAAGGCGTGTCGTTCATGGAGAATAATCCCGATTGGCATGGTTCTCCGCCAAACCAGAAAGACCGCGATCTCGCAATCAGCGAACTGTCTGCCTGAGGTAGAAATCCTGTCACTTGGCAAATCTGCTCAGACGGCATCGTGCCGGCAGATTTGCCGTATGACATCCTGTCACTTGGCAGATCTGCGTAGGCGGCTTCGCGCCGGCAGATTTTTCTTATGACCTGCAGTCAGCGGACAATAATTCTAAAAATAAACGGAATGATCAGAATACCGTTGCCATCAAGCAGTTCTTTCGGCGGCGGGCCGAAATCGTGCGCTGCATACAGGGCCTCAATACACGATTTATCCAGAGATTGGTAACCTAATGACGAGACCAGTTTGGCATCACGCACGATGCCCTGTTCATCGAGCAAAAATTGGATATAGATATCTTGACTCGGAAAAGTCGAGAAACGCGTATAGCCCGCCGCGTAGTTCATTCGGTGGTATGAATCGCCGAAGGTCGGGTAGGGGTCGCCCCCCGGAGGTGCCCATACGCTCTGTATCTTGTTGATCATCGAGCGAAAATACGAGTAGTGCTGATAACGCGCTGTCGGTATTGCCGGGCGCCCGGCGTAATCCCAAGATAAGGCGAAATCATGGCGAAAGCGGTAATACGCGGGTATGCGCAGCCGGTCTGCCGCCATTGCCGGTTGCTCCTGCTTTTCTGGAGCGGCGGCTATGCGCTGCCGGCCCTCTTCTGAAGTCAGCACTTTGGCATATTTGCGCGCAGAGACGATACGGGCGCGCAGCGGTTCGCGCTGCCCCGTAGCGAAAACATAATCCGTTGAAATCGACTCGAATCCCTTTTCTTTGGTAATTTGGCCTTGCGCCTCAGAGTCTTTATCGGAGAGAAATTTTACCGTGTTGCGCGGTTTGGCTTTAACCGGCGCCGCATTTTCGAGCAGCGCGCGGATAATTCTATCATCAGCGCCCGCCTCATTGCGCGTACCAAATAACAGACCTTTCAGGTCGATTTCTAAGAATAACAGCGAGAGGATACAAATCGACAGTATCGCGGTGAGAAACCGCGAAAAAGCTGCTTCAGAAATCCGTGGCAACGGGTTCAAACTTGCCGCGCTTTCTGCCGATGGCTTCGCGTAGGTCATTTACCTCTTTGGGCGGGTTACCCGCGCGTTTTACGTACAGGTCGACCAGCTTCTGTGCCGTCGCAAAATCGCCGCTGGCGGCACTTACCCGGGTACAATTTAATAAATACCGCGGCGACTGGCTTTTTTGCCAATCGACTTTCTGGCAAAGCCGGTGCCCCGACTTTATATCCTTAAATTCGACAACATAGAGCCGCAGCAGAAAATACTCGGTTTCTTCATCTTGCGGATGCGTATCGAGAAACGCGGTGATGGACTCGCGAGCGCGGTCTTTTTCTTTCAATTGCAGATAGATTTCCGCTACCTTGCGCACCGTGTCACCGCCCACGGTACGCGCGGTGCCTGATACCTTGGAGAGGCTCTGCAGAGCCTCGTCCTTATCTTTGCGGCGCGCATAAATTTCAGCGATACGCAAATGCGCGCGCACCCGGTGTTTTTCTTTGAGATCGGTCTGCTGCACGGCCTGTTGCAGCATCGAGAGAGCAATCTGCTCGGTAATCGGTTCTTCGGCCAGCAACATGCCTTTGCCGTAGAGTGCGAGGGGTTCTTGCGCGTTTGAACGCAGCGCGCGGTCAAAGAGTTCCAGCGCCGAGGTATGTTTACCCTGTTCCATGCGCGCTAAACCTTCTTCGGCATACGCATGGCCACGCCCGCATGCAACAGAGATCAACGATAAAAATGCAGCGCCCGCCGAAAGTAGATAGGTGGTACGCTGCTTCAAATTTTCCTTTTATTTGTTGGGGACAAGCTGCGGCATGCCACCCTTGTCAGCGAGATCGTCGGCGCGCGGGAACAGCGCCTCGACTTTGCTTTTCGGCACAGTGAGCGGTGCGGCCGCATCGCTGCCGCGTGCCACGAATTCCTGATCTTTGGTTGGTCCGAAGAATTCAATTTCGCGCGCAATGTTGCCATTGAGCACTACTTTGATCTTACCGTATGCCGGCGGCATTTGTGCATCTTTGTAGAAACGTACGCCGTTCAGGTCGGTCAGATCTGCCGTGTAGGTGGCGATGCGGTTCTTGTCGGTCGCGCGCGCGGGATCAAGCGTCAGAATACCTTTGGCATCGGCGCGCAGCGTGAACGTGTTTTTGCCCGTCACAAAAATTTCTTTGATGTTTTCTTTGGCGATGCGCAGAATCGCGCGGTCGCGGTACTGGTCGACGTCCTGGTTCCAGTCGCCGCGCAGGAAACCTTTGACCGCGAATACCGAAGTTTCGTCGCCCAGCCTGACAAAGCTTGCATTGCCGGAGCCGGAAAACTTACCAAGCACAAGGTGGGCAATTTTGGCGCCGTTCTCGCCTTCGAGCAGAATCTGGTAATCCTGATCACGCACTTCGTATTCACCCTGCTTTTCTTTATTGGACGAAACTTCTTGATAGCGGCGTGCTTCAAACAGGTTCTTAAGGCCCGTCTCAACTTTGCCCGTATCTGCCCGCTGTACGCCCATTGCATTGCCCGGAATTTCCAGCGACCAGCCTTCGGTGGTGCGGGTGAAGATGCGTTTATTTGCGCCGTCCTGTACCGTCACGCGCTTGACCCGGTCGGCTTTCGAAGAAATCAGCGGTTTGGATTTTTCATAGCTGCTTTCAAACAACAGAAACGGATCATTGACGAGAAAGGCGAGCAGAAACACGGCACCAGTGATGCCGGCGAGAATGGTATTTTTACGTTCAGTCGTCATAATGTACCTCAGGCGGCCTTCGCCAGATTCTTACGGCGTGACAGGCGCCACACACCGAGCGCCAGAATCGCTAACAGCGGAACTGCAAAGGCAAGCATGGTATAGATTTTGCGCTCGCCATCGGAAACGAGGCGTGTTTTGATGCGCGGGTTGGCTTTCTTGCGCAACTCGAGCAGCTCTTCGTTACCGTTCATCAGATCGATCGCGGGCAGAACCAGCTTGAAGTTCTCTTCGAGCAGCAGTGCCTTTCCGGCCATCATATCGATTGCGCCCACCATGCCGCTCAGCATATACATCAGGTTGCTGAGCATGTAAGGCGAGCCGATCACCAAAATGCGCGAATCTTTTTCGGCGGCTTTGAGCCATGTCTTCGGTGCTTCTTTCGGTGGCGGATTATTCGCGTACTGACTCGGAAACTTGCCCTGAACCATTACCGCGAGATTGTACGTGCCGCTATTCTGCTTCGGAGCCGCCATCATCTCTTCCATTTTATTCGGATCGAGAAATACGAAATTGGCCTGCGCCCAAGCATCGCCTGTGGATTTCGCGATGACATCCACCTTGAATTTGCCGGCGCCTTCACCGGGCGGTAAGATACCCGGATTTGTTTTGATGCTGCTCGTATACGGCAGAATCAACGCGTTGTTACCTTTCGAAGCAAGGTTCTCTTGACTCAGGTTTTCTTTGTGGATTACGACCCAAGGCGGGTACGGTGCTTTAAAGCCGCGCTGTACCAGTGGCACAAAGTGGTTCGGTTTGCCTTCGTGGATCATGTCGGCATTCAGTTCAATGCCATAGGGCTTGAGAAAATCGCCGAGGTCTGGGGCACCCTGCGTTGCCATGAATTGCTGGCTGAAATTGACATCCATGCCCGACGCCGCAATGATCAGATTGCCGCCGCGCATGATAAACTGGTCGAGACGAAAACGCTCAATCGGCTCGAGTTTTCCCGGTTGTACAATGATCAGTGTCGAAACCTCGACGGGAATATCGCCGGTGAGGGTATTGACTTCCATCATTTCACCGTACACGGCATGCATGCGATCAGAAAACAGCGAAAGCGAAGTAGGATTCTCTTCTTTTTTCATGTTGAACTGGCCGTGACCGGTGAGAAACGCGATCTTTTTCTCGTTGGGTTTCACCATGCGGAAGATCTTCTGCGTCAACTGTGCTTCGAGGTCGTGCTGCTCATAGAGGCCGATCAGGTTGTTGACCGTTTCGGTTTTCGTGCCGTACGAAATAGCGAGGCCAAAGTAGATGCTCTGCGCCTGTGCTTTTTTGCTACCACTGACGGCGAGATTCAGCTGCTGTATGTGTAAATCACCAGCGCGTGCCTGAGCGGCTTTGTCATGGTCGGGGTCGAGAATGACCAGTTTCACTTTGCCGCGCGAACTGTTGACATATTCCTGAATGAAGTCGCGTGCTTTGCGCGCAACGAGGACTGCCTCGTCGGGCAGGTCGTTGGACACGAAAAGTTCGATCGTCGCTTTTTCAGGCAGACTGCGCAGCAGGTCTTTCGTGGTTCGGCTAATGCGAAGCGCACCTGCCGAAGACAGGTCGACGCGCAGGTAGGCGCCATAACTCAGATAGCTGAAGGCGAAAAACAGCAGTACATAAAGAATCGTTGTCGCTCTGCGCGAAGCAAGAAATGTCTTGATTTGTTCCATCAGTTACCCCGGCGAAAGTTTTCAATGCTGACCTTGTTCAGATAGATGAACAAGGCGGAGAAAGAAAGATAATAGAGTAGGTCGCGCGTGTCGAGAAGGCCCGCTGCCAGCGAATCGGCATGCCACGATACCGAGAGAAATCCTAATAGTTCTTTGAGTGGCCCGAAAAACTGCAGTACCGGCTGGTAACCTAACAGGTAGATGAACAGGCAGGCCAAAAAGCTCAACAAAAACGCGGTGATCTGATCGCGCGTGAGCCACGAAATATAGAGCCCCATCGCGATGTACGCCGAACCCGACAGTACCGCGCCGAGGTATGAACCGAACACGACCATCAAATCGGGTGAAGAAACAAACAGTGCAATGAGCGGCAACATAAGTGTCGTGGCGAGTGCAAGGCTCAAAAACACAAGGGCAGAAAAGTATTTACCCAAAATGAGTTCCATCTCGTTGAACGGCAGCGTCAGCAACAGTTCAACCGTGCCGCTGCGGCGTTCTTCGGCCCATAACCGCATGGTGATAACAGGTATGAAGGCGAGATAGATGAGTTTGACCATGTCAAACAGGCCCTGCAGTGCATACCCGCGGTCGAAGAACTTCGTGATAAAGAAGAAGAGAAAGTTTACCAGCACCACGAAGATACCCAGAAAGATGTAGCCGATCGGCGTATTAAAGTAGTTCGCCAGTTCGCGGCGGAATACCGTCTTTACATTTTTCCAATCTAAATCAAATTTGCTCAGGATATTCTGCATATTTACTCCGTCAGTTTGCCTTGATCGTCGCCGGTTGGACATTCCTGCCCCCGGCGCCCTCGCTGCGTCCTTGCGCTCCGGTCAGTCGCGCGAAAACATCTTCGATGCTTTGTTTTTGCATGAACATTTCGCGCAGTGTCCATTTTTCGCTCACGCAGAGCGCGAACAACTTCTCATTAAAACCGCTTGTGGTCTCGGCGATAAAACGCGTTTCCACATCGTTTGCAGAAATTTCAGACACCGATTCTCCCGCCCCGGTCAGCGAGCGAATCTTATCGAGTGCGCCGGATTGTCTCCCCTTGAGGGCAAACTCCCACACCTCGCGGCCTTCTTTCATGCGCTGGATCTTTTCCAGTTTGTCGTCGAGTACGATGCGGCCGTCGGCAATGATGATCGCGCGCTCGCAGGTGTCTTCTACTTCTTTTAGTATGTGCGTGCTGAGAATAATTGTCTTCTCTTTAGATAGCTCGCGTATTAGCTGGCGTATTTCGGTAATCTGGTTCGGGTCAAGCCCTGAGGTGGGTTCGTCGAGAATGAGCACCTGCGGATCATGCAACAGAGCAGCGGCTAATCCGACCCGTTGCTTATAACCTTTTGACAGGTGCATAATGGGGGAGTTCAGATAGCGGCTCAGGTCGGTGACCTTTACAGCCTTTTCTATACC
>JAEUSA010000184.1 GCA_016788945.1 Leptospiraceae bacterium | reverse complement strand
GCCGCCGGCGATGAGTATTTTCTGCAACGGGCCGTTTTCTGCCGACGTTTGCGTCCCCTGTGAAGCCATGAGACAGTCGGAAAGGTCGAGTTGGGGCGACAATCTGAACGCCGTGCGCACGGAGAGCTGTTACCAATGTTTCACGCGGCCCGCACTGCTACTCGGCAACTGACCCGTGAAATAGAGTCTTTGAGAGGCGTTCTCAGCGAAGAGCGCGCGCCAAAACCTGCAGAAGGTGGGTTTTTTGACTCACCTTAAAGAATTCTGCTGCAACACGTTCTGGCAGAAACTTTTTCGGTGCAGGCGTGAGAGGCCAAGCTTGACGATTGCGGCTCTATGCAGTTCTGTACCGTAGCCCGCGTGCTGCGCAAGGCCATAACCCGGAAACCGGCTGTCGGCGCGCGCAATCATTTGGTCACGCGCCACTTTGGCGAGAATAGAGGCCGCCGAAACGGGAAAATATTTCTGATCAGCCTTGATCTCGGCAGAAAGATCGGGCATCAGCCGCGCCATGCCGACCTGCGGATACGCCGGAATCGCCTTACCGTCGAACAGCACGCGCACTGTCGAAGCAGGCATACCGGTTTGATGGAGCAGGCGCTGCACCGATTTATAGATCGCCCTTTCGACAGCGCGATTGATATTATGCGCGTCGATATAGCGCACCGCGCTATGAGAGACCACGCCCGGCATCGCTGCGGCGATCAGCGGCGCCAGAATAATGCGCTTTTTTTCGCTGACGAGCTTTGAATCATTTACCTGTGCGAACCAATCTTCCTGCGGCAGTACTGCCCATTTTTCCGGTGTGAGCAAGACTGCCCCCACGGTCACGGGGCCAAACAAGGCGCCGCGGCCCACTTCATCGACGCCGATAATCGCGCGGTATTTTTTTCCTGTCTGCTCAAAAAAAAACCGCGCGAGTGCGCGGTTCTTTTCTTCACCGGTCAGAGCTGTATTAAGCAGGTGCGGCTTCTGCGACGGGTTTCGGTTTTGTCGCTTTGTACGCCTGCGCCTTTTCAAACAACGGATCTTTCACCGGTTTGCGGACAATTTCTTTCAGGCGGCTGTCTTTGCCCGATTTATCGCGCAGATAATACAACTTCGAGCGGCGTACTTTGCTCGAGCGTACTTTCTCGATTTTGTCAACGGTCGGCGCATAGAGCGGGAAAATACGCTCGACACCGACGTCAAAGCTCACGCGGCGCACAGTAAAGGTCTTACCGGCACCTTGGTTCTGTATCGCGATCACGAGGCCTTCATAGACCTGAATACGCTCTTTCGCGCCTTCTTTGATTTTGTAGTGTACTTTTACTGTATCGCCCACGGAAAAGTCAACCGGGCGGCTGACTACATCGTAGTGCAGTTTTTGCAGAATCTGATTAAGCATCCGTCTTTTTCTGAGGGTGAGACACAGCGTCAACGCTATGTAGAAAGGTCGGATCTACCCCTCTGACGGCGCGGCTTCACAGTCCAGGCAGCTGCATAACCCCCCCGGACCCGCCAATTTCGCCCGGTAGAGCCAATATTGGGCAGCGGTAAGGCAATCGGCGGCCTCATCTTCAGGGTTACACTGGTTAACGCCGACGCTGATGGTAATCTTTTGCCCGGCAACCGACGATTCGGCGATAATGGCCTGCAGGCGTGCGGTGGCCGCCCGCGCAGCCGCGAGGTCGGTTTCGGGCAAAATCATCATAAATTCGCGTTCACCCCAACGCCTGACATAGTCCGCGCGGCGTTTGGTAGCCGCAATAACGCGCCCGACGGCGCGTACCAGACGGCCATCGTTCAGATCGGCATCGCCGTCAACTTCGGCCAAAACGATGCTGAGCGGGCGCGCATAACGCCGCGCAATCTCGAGCTGCCGCGATAAATCGGCTTCGCACAGGCGGGCATTTTTTACGGTGCGCGCGCATTGCTCCATCGACAGATGAGACGATCAAAACGGTAGTTTACCGACAGGAAAATACCCACCCCCGCTCTGCGTTGGTCTTGCGTTTTTAGGTTTAATCCGTAAAACGGTCGGATGTATACCGTACGCATTACCCTGTTGGCTGCGTTGCTGGTACCGATCGTAACCTGCGGCACACAGATAAGCACACCTGCGCTACTCGACGCCGAAAGCGTTCTTGCCGATAAACAATCCCCAGTGATTATTTCACCAGCCTCGACTGGTGGGGGGCGTGCCACGAACCTCAAGGCCACACTCATTTGGGCGACAAAGATACCCGCGCGTTATTATGAGGTCGAAGTTGCTACCGATGCGGCATTTCAAAATCCGCTGAGCGGCTCGCCCTTCCGTGTAGAAGCTCCCACTACCGAATTGGCTCTGACTCTGCCCGACGCCGTGCGCTACCACTGGCGCGTGCGCACGAATTATAATGCGCCCGGGGTCTGGTCGGTCGGTTACTTTGATGCCATGAATGCCAATGTGCATGTCTACTGTGCTTCAACAGAAACTACC
>JAEUSA010000179.1 GCA_016788945.1 Leptospiraceae bacterium | reverse complement strand
TCTCTGTGAAGTCAAAGAGGTTATCCCCCAAAAGAAGCTCTCATATAGCTGGCGCTACGAGGGTTACTCTGGCGATTCGCTCGTAGCCTTCGAGCTTGTGGCGCAGGGCAGCAAGACACTGCTGAGGTTTTCCCATACCGGACTCGATACGTTTCCCGCAGATGCTCCCGACCTCGCGGCAAAGAATTTTGCCGAGGGCTGGAACCATATCATTCTCAAAGCGCTGCCAAACTATATAGAGGGAAAATCCACATGAAGCCCGTAAAACAAATCACTATCACCCGCACCTTCGACTCACCGCGCAAGCTGGTGTTCGAAGCCTGGCTCGACGAAAAGCACCTGCAACAATGGTGGATGCCACGCGGATTTACGAATCCGACCTGTCGCATCACGGCGGGCAAAATTCCCGGCCGGGCAGAAACTGGGGCGAACCTTACTGTAGTCACTTACCACCCCGACTTCGGTGAAATGCCGCAGACGGGTAAGTATGAAGAGGTCTCGCCGTTCGATAAGATCGTATTCACCACAACGGCATTCCCCGACGATCAGGGGAAACCGAAACTGCGCGGCCACAATGTCATTGTTTTCAGCGACGAAGGAAATAAAACCAAAATGGTCATCACGGCGAGCATTCTCGAAGCCGGCCCCGGTCTCGAGGGCGCGCTCGCCGGCATGGATCAGGGTTGGGGCGAGACTCTCGATCGCCTGCAGGAACATGTCGAAGATACATCCGACCGTGAGATGAGCATCACGCGCCTCGTCGATGCGCCGCGCGAGCTCGTCTGGAAAATCTGGACCGAACCCGAACACATTAAGGAATGGTGGGGCCCTAACGGTTTCACGAATTCTATCCACAAATTTGATTTAACGCCGGGCGGCGAATGGACGCTGACCATGCACGGGCCAGACGGCACGAATTATCCCAATGAAATTCGTTTCGTGGAGATCATCCACAACGAACGCCTGATCTACGACCATGGTCAACCCGAAGACGGCGGCTCTTTTCGCACCTTCGTGCATTTCAGCGATGAAGGCGGCAAGACGCGCGTGTCGATGAAGGGCGTCTTTAAGACAGTTGCCTACAGGCAAATGGTCATCGAAAAATATGGAGCACTCGAGGGCCAGAAGCAACACTTTGAACGTATGGAAGCTTACCTGAGGAGGATGCACACATGAGCTACATAGACGGATTTGTTATTCCAGTACCTGCAAAGAATAAGCATGCTTATATCGACATGGCGCGTAAGGCGCAGGCTATCTACCTTGAGCACGGCGCACTGCGCGTTGTAGAATCATGGGGTGATGACCTGCCCAAGGGCAAGATCAACGACTTCTTCACAGCTGTCGCCACAGAAGGCGATGAAGGCGTCGTGTTCTCATGGGTTGAATGGCCCGACAAAGCAACGCGTGACGCAGGCAATAAGAAGATTATGGCCGATCCGCGCATGCAGCCGGGGCCTGACCTGCCGTTCAGCGGCGCGCGCGTGATCTACGGCGGATTTTCCACTCTGCTCGATACCAATCAAAAATAGGAGAACAACCATGGACAACCAAACACCTTCCAAAGGCGCCTTCTGGGGAGGCTGGATTTTAAGCGGTCTCGCGATCGCCTTTCTCACCTTCGACGGCGTTCTGAAATTCTTTCTGCACAAGATGCCGCCCGAAGCGATGGCCGACGCGGCAAAGCTCGCCTACCCAATGAATATCATGCCGGCGCTCGGCACGATGCTCCTCATCTGTACGCTGCTCTATGCGATTCCGCGCACATCGATATTGGGAGCGATACTTCTGACGGGCTATTTAGGCGGAGCGGTGTCGGCGCATGTGCGCATCATGAACCCATGGCCGAGTCACATTCTTTTCCCGGTCTACCTTGGCGTTTTCATCTGGCTGGGACTCTACCTGCGCGTACCTGCGTTGCGCAACTTCATACCGCTGAGAAAAGCATGAGACTCAACAATATCTACCTGAACTTTGGCGGTACCGTCGAGATGGCCATGGCCGATATGCCCTGGGGCGACTATTGGGGTTGCTTCAGGGACAAATTCGGTATTGGTTGGATGATCAGTATACCAACGAAGAACACTTAACGGAGTATATTCATTTAAAAGGAGAAGAAAATGAAAATTGTAAAAAGAATCTTAATCGGATTAGTTGTTGTGGTCGCGGGAATATTTATCGTCGCAGCCACCCGACCCAATACCTACACGGTGGAGCGATCGCTGAAAATTAACGTGGCACCCGAGAAAATTTTCCCGTACCTGATCAGCTTCAAAAAAGGCCTCGAATGGTCCGCCTGGGACAAGCAAGAAGAAGAGGTGAAACGTACCTTTACGGGGCCAGAAAGCGGTATGGGCGCAATCTATGAGTTTGAAGGAAAAAAATCCGGGCATGGAAAACTTTCCTACAAAAGCATCGTGCCGAACGAAGAAGTTAAAATGGATTTAACTTTCTACAAACCGATGCAAGGTTCTAACGACATAACCTATTCGCTGAAAAAAGAAGGCGATGCAACCGTTATGAAGTATCACATGACAGGCCCAGCTCCCATTATCGCCCGCATCATCTGGCTCTTTGCCGACATGGATAAGTACATGGGTGATAAATTCAACGAAAGCATGCAAAACCTAAAGAAGATTGTTGAAGAAAAGAAATAGCGGGACAGCCGGGAAATACAAGCATCAGCAGACTCATCTGTCAGTGTAATTCATGCGGCGAAGAAACGACTTATTCAGATGATACAAACGCAAAAAGAGAGTTTTATCGTCCGGCGTCTTAGCCCCGGCGAGGCAGGGTTGTTCCGGGAGCTCAACCAGATGTTTTCTGAAGTCTTCGGAGATGAGTTCGGAGACACAGCATATGCTTCAGCAAAGCCTGCAGATGCGTATCTCGAGACCCTGCTCGCGAAACCACATATAACCCCCCTTGTGGCTTTGAGCGGCAACCATGTCGTTGGCGGACTCGTCGCCTATGTGCTCGAAAAATTTGAGCAAGAACGCAGCGAGGTCTATATCTATGATCTCGCGGTGCGCGAAGAGTACCGCCGCCGTGGCATTGCGCGTAACCTGATTCTCGAACTGAAGAAGCATGCGCAGAAAGCAGGTGCGTGGGTCATCTATGTGCAGGCAGACAAAGACGAGGCGGATTTACCTGCGCGCAAACTTTACGAGTCGCTGGGCGAGCGTGAAGACGTGTTCCATTATGATATTAAGGTCGTTTGAACCACCTATGCAGATTCAGCGCAACCATCTCAACCAGATCGAATGCATGGCCAATCTTTCGGGAAGCCTACACCTCTGCAGTACCGGTGTTTTTTTAGACATGACAATTTACTCTGGTCGACTATTCTGGGTGATGAATGAACAAAGTTGCTTTGCCCGAATTACGGGAAATTTTCGTCTTTGCCTCATCATCACCCCTTTTTTATTCATAGCCTGCGTGAAGAGCTGGGGCAAATTCTGGGAACCAGGCCAGCCCGAAACTAATCCATGCAGCGCTCTAACAACACCCGTTTCGTGGGCGCGGTCGCAATCGGGCGGTTTGAACATCAATACCTTTTCGGCTGTTGCCGCCGATTGTCTCGGCAATATCTATGCCGCCGGTTATGTGAACAACACGCAAACCTATGATTTAGGGGCAGGGGTTACGGTCACAGGCTGGAGCGCCGGCGCGTGGAAAACCGCAATACTCGCGAAGTACGATCGCTCTGGTAACCCCGTCTGGGTGCGACGCGTCACAAATTCCGGAACAACGGAATCAGAATTTCGGGGTGTTGCCATAGATACTACAGGTAACATCTATACCGCAGGGACGATCTACTCG
>JAEUSA010000175.1 GCA_016788945.1 Leptospiraceae bacterium | reverse complement strand
GTGTTTACGGCAACTACCGCGCAGAATGGATTATGGAAGCCGCGACCGGTGATTCGCTGCAGTTCAGTCAATCAGAGTTGCACACGGGGGGGCGGCAGCTCATTGATGTTAAGCTGAAGCCCCGGGGCGGGTTTGTCTTGAGGCTCATTCCGCTGAAATGACCAGATATGGCTCTAACGCCGACGGTTCTTCAACGCATGCGCTGCACTGAAAGCAATGCGAATCACAGAAAAATCATCACTCAGCATTCCTGCCTGTTCAAGGCCGCGCCGAATAGATACGAGATCGCCCCTCGCTGCCTTCACAATCTGCAAAAAACGTTCATCGTCCGACACGATTTCGCCGCCGATCTCAAGATCATCTTTGCCGTCTGAACCCGCGAACAAAATATCGCCCGGTTTGAGATGCACATAGTGTACGCGAGGGGTTTTATTGCCGGTAGTCGACCCGAGTTTGGGCGTGCGCTGCGCCTCTTCGATAAACGTCGCTTTGTCTTTGCGGTAGAGAATCAGGCGGGGATGTTCCGCGTTAATGTAATAGGTCTCGCCGCGCACCGCGTTCGTAAGACCGAGAACTGCCGACATGTTCATCGAGCCTTTAAAGAGAGTAAAAATGTGATCGAGCTCGCGAAAAACGTTGCGCAACCATTTCTCCGGCGTCTCGGATACCTGCGCGTTCTCGGCGCGTGCCACAATCGATTGCAGCGTAACGGCAGAGATCAGCGCACCCGCCGCACCTTGGCTCGATTTGCCCATCGCGTCGCCATTGAAGAAAAATAACCACGGCGTTCGTGCGCCCTTGAATGACAGCTCCGCGAACAGCGTATAATCGCCGCCGATTTCGCCTGATTGCCCTTTGAAGCTGAATTTCTTTTTCTGCTCCATCATGTATGAGGCGTGGATTTTCCCCGCGGAAATTTCCGTTGCCGAAAGCGGGGTAAGCAGCAGTGACATCAGCAGGTAGTCACCCTGTTGCATCTCTTCGAGTCGGGTGACGCGGTTGAGTGCTTCGCCGAGGTCTTTGGTGCGTTCGGCAATCAGCGCCGCGAGGCTTTCATTGGTGTCGTGAATATATTGTATTCGGCGCTGCAGTTCGGCCGCCATCTGGTTAAACGCACGGCCAACCTTGCCGAGTTCGTCGTCAGACGCCGTTTCAACCCGCGCCGTG
Source organism: Leptospiraceae bacterium (assembly GCA_016788945.1). Classification (GTDB taxonomy): domain Bacteria; phylum Spirochaetota; class Leptospiria; order Turneriellales; family Turneriellaceae; genus Turneriella. Next base: position 2,641 of record JAEUSA010000175.1, on the reverse strand, counting down.
TGGTCACCTTCTGTGAAGCGACCCATAGCTTGTGAAACGGCGCGGGCATTGCCTGCGATGCGGTGGCCGATTTTGAACGAGAGCAAGATACCCAATAGAATGACAGCAAGTATGAGAATGAAGGCTCCCCAAAAGAGTATGTACAGCATGAAGCGGGGGTATGAGGGTTTGAGCGCTACGGCGAGGCCCACCTTGCTGATTTCACTCGCGGCTATCGGGGTGACGATCGGTACATAACGAAAATCCATCGAGTCATCGTGGACATTGCCCTGCTTGTCGCTATAGCTGATGCGCCGGGAGAGCGAGTAGGTGCGATTTTCTTTCGGGTAATCGGTCTCCGTGTTTTTGAGATCTGCCTGAAACGATGAGGCGACCAGCTTGCCATTGAGCACCACAAAAATGCCCGACTGCGTGAGGTCGGCGAGCGTGCGCGCAAACTGATGGTCGAGCGTATAGCCTGCGGTAATGACGCCGACCCGGTCGTCTTCAAAATAGACGGGTACGGTGTTCTGCAGTACGAGCTGGCCCTTATCGAGCGCCAGCGAGGCAGTGGTTTCGCCTTTATTCAGCGCGCGATCGATGTGCGGCGCTTTGCTTTCATCTTCGCCGAATTCCGCGGGGTTATGGCTGCGCACGACGACGAAACCCTTACGGTCGTATATCGTGATGCGGTTCAAAAACACACTCGACTGCACCTGCCGGCAAACGCGCAGAATTGGCCCGACGTTGATGGTGTCTGCCAAGAGTTCTTTTTTGATCTGCATGTTCTCGGCGAGAATGCGCGCGTAGACGAGGGTTGTGCGTTCGTAGAAGTTATATGAATTTTTGGCGGAGATCATTTTCTGCACCAGGGTCGATTCGATCTGGTTGCTGATTTGAAAGAACAACACGAGAAAAATCATCGAGAGTATAAACAGCATCGGCAGCACTGCAGCGAGAATGATAAAATTGATTTTTGAGGCAACTGAATACCTTTCGATGCGCCGGCGCATCCAGTCGGGCACATGCACGCGTTCGTCGAGCCTGCGCAAGATGCGAAACACGCGCGATGATTTAGGTTCGCTGCTCACTCCGCCTTCTCTGTCTTGCGGTACCGGCCGACGGCCTTACCGGTTTTGCGCACAATATTATAGATAGATTGCGAATGCACGACATACCCTGAGTAAGGGAAGCCGGTGTCGAGGTTCAGAATTTTTTCCCCGCTCTTCGTTACGGTATAAGCCTTAAGCCCGGTGAGTATTTCCCGGAGTTTGCCAGCAAGGTCAGCCCCCTTGCGACGACTGACCACCACTGCATCGTAAGGAATCGGTTCTGTTTTGAGTAGTACCTTGATGTTCGGCGGGTTGGTCGGGAAATTTTCTTCAATGTAGCCATCCCATGTCGCACCGGCATCCACCTTGCCGTTGATTACGGCATCGACGACGTTTGGGTGCGAACCGAGAAAGTACACTTTTGAAAAATATTTATGCGGATCAATACGGTTGGCGAGAAATAGCGCCAGGGGATATTTATACCCCGACGAAGAACCGGTTTCCACAAACGCGAAAGTTTTGTTTTTGAGCGCGGCGAGATCTTTCACCTCGTTGCGCGCCACGATGATACCGCGGTAATAGTCTTTCCCCTTCAGCTGAGCCGAGGCGATATAGATCGAATCTTTTTCGATACCCTCGTCGAGTGCATCGGCGTATGCGCCTGGGGAAAATGAGGCGATCTGCACAATACCCCGTTTAAGATCGCTGACAAGTTCGCGGTATTCCTGCACGATCATCAGGCGCACGCGGGCATTGAGTTTTTCCGATAAGTAATTCGCGAGCGGTTGGTATGCTTTACGCATTTTGTCGATGTCGCCCCAGGGTGTGACGCCGAAATTTATCGAGCGCGCGTAAGCGGTTTCATTCAGTTCGGTCTTCGGGGCGGTGTCGATTTCGCCGTAGACTTCTTCTTTTTTTCCGGCGGCGAGGTTGGCAATGTCGGCCGTCGTATCGCGCTGACAGCTAATTAGGGTCAAGCATAGCAGACAGATAATTCTGATGTGCATAAGAGATACCATCGGCCTGGGGCCAGAATTATGACTGGTATTGAAAAACTCAATTCAATTAGGGAAGTTCTGCAAAAGCCAAAATTAGGAGCCTAAGGGGATTGTACAACAACCCCCGTGGCGGATACATGCGTTCGCGCCCGGCGCGAACAAAACTTTTGCAGAACTTCCTTAGACAATTCTTTACTTCCACAAAGGCTGCCGCGTGCTGTCTTATGAAAATTACCGTTATCCAATCTGACATCACGCGCGAGCAAGTGGACGCCATCGTCAATGCAGCGAATACCCGGCTTGCGGGCGGCGGCGGTGTCGATGGGGCGATTCACCGTGCGGCGGGTCCCGAACTGATGGCCGAGTGCGACAAAATTCGTGCGGCGCAAGGCGGATGTCCCACGGGGTCGGCCGTAGTTACCACAGCGGGAAAACTGCCGTGTCGTTATGTCATCCACGCCGTGGGCCCTGTGTGGCAGGGTGGCAAAAACCGTGAAGATGAACTATTGGCCTCGGCCTATCGCCAATGCCTTGCGCTTGCCGAAGAACTTCAACTCAAGTCGATTGCTTTTTCGAATATCAGCACGGGGGTGTACGGATTTCCCAAGGAGC
>JAEUSA010000276.1 GCA_016788945.1 Leptospiraceae bacterium | reverse complement strand
GCGGCAAATAAAACGTCGGTTCCTATTTCTGTCATTGGTCGCCGAGCAGGTTTTCGAAGCTATAACCCCGCGCCTTGGGTATGAGAATAATGCCCTTGTCTTTCGTCACACCGGTCTTATCGCCGAAAAAATCATATTCATGCTCTTCTTTCAGGAGCGGCATTGGCCGCGGTCCGGCAATTTCGGCTGGCAAGGGCGGTGCAGTTATCAGCATCAACAATGCGGGCCAATAGCGCATGAACCGTAGCTATACTTTTTCCCGACCGCCGGTCAATCGGTTCGCCGACAAATTATGGATAAAGATGTCTTTTTTTGCTTGCGCCATGTCTGCTGTCTTTTCCCATGCCTCATGCACAACGTCGTGATTCTGGGCGCGGGTACAGGTGGTAGCATCATCGCGAACCGGCTGCGTAAAGAATCGCGCCGCCACGGCCTAAAGTTCACCATTAGCGTGATAGATCCCGAACCGCAACACCTGTATCAACCGGGATTGCTGTTTCTGCCGTTTGGCCAGACGACGCTCGCGAAAATTCTCAAACCTAAGCGCCGTTTCATACACAAAAGTATACCGGTGATCGAAAAGGCAGTCGCTTCGCTCGATACGGAGGTAAAGGCTGTGACGCTCGGTGACGGCAGCGTCGTGAATTATGACATCCTCATTATTGCCACCGGCGCCAAGGTCGCCCCTGAAGAAACAGAGGGCCTGACGGGTGAAGGTTGGTACAAGAATCGTTTCGATTTTTATACGCTCGATGGTGCGCGCCGGCTGCAGCAGGCACTCGCGAATTTCAGCGGCGGGCATTTGGTCGTCAACATCGTCGATATGCCGATCAAGTGCCCCGTCGCGCCGCTCGAGTTTGCTTTTCTGGCCGATGCCTACTTTCAGAAGCGTGGCATTCGCGACAAGGTGCGGATTTCTTACGTGACTCCGCTCGATGCCGCCTTTACGAAGCCGGTCGCCGCCGCGGCCTTCAAAGACATACTCGACCAGAAACAAATTGAACTCATAACAGAATTTAACACCGGTCGCGTCGAAGGTAACCAGATCATTTCGTGGGATGAGCGTACGGTTGATTTTGATCTGTTAGTCTCGATTCCTCTGCATAATGGTGCGGATTTCGTCAAAAACAGCGACATCGGCGACGACCTCGGCTTTGTCTGGGTCGACAACCATACGCTGCAGAATGAAAAACATCCCGAAATTTTTGCGCTCGGCGATGCGACGGCCGTACCTGCATCCAAAGCCGGGTCAGTGACACATTTTGAGTCAGAGACGGTCGCCGACAATGTTGTGCGTTATGCCAAGAAGCAACAGCTGCTCAAAGACTTCGACGGGCATTCGAATTGCTTCATCGAAACCGGCAATTCAAGGGCGACGCTCATCGATTTCAGCTACGAAGTCGAACCGCTGCCGGGTAAATTTCCTTATGCAGGCATCGGGCCGCTGAAGCTGCTCAAGCAGACACGGATGAATCATTGGGGCAAGCTGGCATTCAGGCTGATCTACTGGTATATATTGCTGCCCGCGCGATGGTTACCGATCGGCCGTCATTTTACTATGAAAGGAAAGTATAAGCCGAGTTAGGGGATGCTGCACCCCTGTGGAGGTGAGCGTAAAACGACGCTACCTCCCGAGCGCAGCGAGGAAGGAAAATGGCAACGAAAACATTGGGTGGTAAATCCATCGAGGTAGACGAACAGGGCTATCTCAAAAACACCGCAGACTGGAACGAAGAATTGGCAAAACTTCTCGCGGCCGATGTCGGCATCAGTGCGATGACCGAAGGACACTGGAAGGTCGTGAAGTTCATGCGCGAACGCTATTTGAAAAATGGCGATTCACCGTCGATTCGCACTTTGGGCAAAGATTCCGGGGTAACGACCAAAGAACTCTACCAACTGTTCCCTAAAGGGCCTGCCAAACTCGCCGCGTATGTGGCAGGCATTCCGAAGCCGCGTGGCTGCATTTAACAGGAGTAACTATGGAAAACACAATCAAAAAGGTGTCGATCATTATCTCGAAGGGGTCGCTCGAGGGCATTTACCCCGGACTCATCATGGCCAATGGGGCGCGCATGGAGGGTATTGAGGCAAATCTCTTCTTTACTTTCTTCGGACTCGACGCTATTCACAAGAAGAAGCAAAAGCACATTAAGGTAGCGACCGTGGGTAACCCGGGCCTGCATATTCCGACTTGGATCGGTGGAATTCCCGGCATGTCGGCCTTCGTTACTTCGCGCATGAAAAAATCCATCGAATCGCTCGATATTCCACCGGTGGGTGAATTTCTTCAGCTTATTCATGACTCGGGCTGCGGTATGTATGCCTGCAAGGCAACTGTCGATATGTTCAAGATGACGAAAGCTGACTTTGTGTCGCCCGTCGATGACATTATCACCGTCGGCGAGTTCTACGAAAAAGCACAGGGAGGAGAAATCATTTTTACCTAAGGGTTGGCTCCACAGCCGGCATTCCCTCAGCAACGTGTCAGGTAAATTTTATGATTGAACGCACTGATATTTCTTTCGCCTCAGGCGACAAAAACGAACTCTGTCGCGGTTGGTTATATTTGCCCGACGACCGGCGCGGCCGCGTGCCGGCGGTTGTGATGGCACATGGTTTTGCTGCGGTCAAAGAACTGCGTCTTGATGCGTATGCTGAGAAGTTTGCCGGCGCCGGTTTTGCGGTATTGGTTTTCGACTACCGGCATTTTGGTTCGAGTGACGGTGAACCCCGCCAGCTGATCGACATCGGCCGCCAGCTCGAAGACTGGCGTTCTGCACTATCGTTTATACGCCTGCATTCAGAGGTCGATCATAACCGAATCGCGCTGTGGGGTACCTCGTTCGCCGGCGGCCACGTCGTCGAAATTGCGGCAAGCGATCCGAAAATCCGCTGTGTCATCTCTCAAGTACCACACCTTGATGGTTTTGCTTCGGCGGCAGTGGCAGGTGGCGCACAGGCTGCGAGGTTGGCGATGGAAGCAGCGCGCGACGCGGCGAGCGGGCTTATCGGCCTTGATCCGCATTATGTCAAAGTTGCAGGCAGCCCGGGTGAACTGGCGGCGATGACCTCGGAGAATGTGGCGACGACATGGCCTAAGATGGTACCGCAGGGCTTTTCATTCGATAACCGGGTTGCCGCGCGCATTTTTCTGCACCTACCGCTGTATTCACCTGAGCGCCTCGCCGAGAAGATGATCATGCCGTGGCTAATCCAAATCGCCACGCGCGACATGACGACTCCGGTAGCGCCGGCGGAGCGGGCTGCAGAACGGGCACCCCTCGCAACGCTCACGCGCTATGAAGCCGACCACTTCGATGTCTATCTGCCCCCGCTGTTTGACAAAGTTGTCGCCGAACAGGTTGCATTTCTGAAAAAGCACCTATAAGTGCATCAGCAACCGCCCTACGCAGAACTTCGCAAAAAACCTTATGTACCCTTTTACCTGCAGGTAATTGTTGCGGTACTTTTCGGCTGTGCTGCCGGTGTGTATTTCGGCAAAGATTCAGCGCATTATTGGGCGAATGATTCGCTGGGTGAAGTCGGCCTTGCAGTGATCCGCTTGTTGAAAATACTCGCAGTACCGTTGATCTTCGTGGCAATCGTAGATACGATTCTGAAAACAGAAATCACCGGCAGAAATGCCATTCGCGTCATCACCATTTGCTTCGTAAACGTTACCGTCGCGATGGTGATCGGGCTTGCGATCATGAATGCCTTTGAACCGGGTAAGCATTGGCGCGGCCGAATGGCTACCGAGGCAGTCCAACCCATAAAACACGCTACAAATCAACCATCTGTAGAGCCTGCAAAACCAGAATTAGGCAAAAACAAAATTTCTCCGATACAGATCATTTCGGGCCTTGTGCCCGATTCGCTGATTGATCCATTCATAAAAAACAACACTATCGGAGTTATCATCATTGCGTTATTATTCGGTTTTGCTTTTAAGCATCAACGCCGCGTCGGCAGCAGCGAGCGCGTCGCGCAGATCGAAGCGATTGCCGAAACATGCCTGAACGCTACCCTCACAGTGATAGGTTATGTTGTCAAAATTATTCCTTATGCGGTTTTTTGCCTCGTCGGTGCGGCTGTCGGCAAATCAGGACTCGGCGTTTTTTCTGTGTTGTGGATTTTTCTGGTGACGATTTTAGCCGGTTTTTTTCTGCACGCACTCTGTTATTATACGCTCGTTGCTTGGCTCGTGGGTAAAAAGTCACCGAAGCTTTACCTTGGCAAAGGCGCTGATGCGATCATCACGGGTTTCTCAGTGAATAGCAGCCTTGCGACCATGCCTTTGACGCTTAAAACTCTCACGGGGCGTATGGCGGTTTCCGATACCTCGGCGCGGATGTCGGTTTGTTTTGCGACCAACCTCAATAACGATGGCATCACCCTCTATGAAGCGATGGCGGCGTTGTTTGTTTCGCAGGCCTTAGGTTTTGATTTGTCGCTGTCACAACAGGTTTTTATCGTGCTCGTCTCTATCTTTGTTTCGATGGGCATTGCCGGTATTCCCGAAGCCGGACTGATCATTTTGCCGCTGGTCTTAAGCGCCTCGGGGCTCAGTGATCAGTCGATTGCCATCGCGATAGCCCTGATAGTCCCGATCGACTGGTTCATCGCGCGTCTGCGTTCCGCCGTCAATGTTATGAGCGACATGGTCGTGGCGATTATGCTCGATCGCTTTTCCGTGCCTAGCAAACCGCATTGAGTTCGTGTATTCTACGATTTCTTCGATGGGCTGAAGCTTGTTACAACACCCTGCAAAGATAGCCGCGCAAATACTCACTTTCGGGAAAGCTCAGCAATACGGGATGGTCATTTGCCTGCACAAGCGGCTGCAGCAACTGCACCTGCCGACCAGCATCGTGTGCCGCGTAGTGCAACACTTGCCGCAACTTTTCATGGGTCATTGCACCGGAACACGAGAAGGTCGCCAAGATAGCGCCCTCAGCGGATAGGTGCAGGCCGTGCAGATTCAGATCTTTATAGGCCTTTTCCGCTGCCGCGGCATGGCTGCGCGAAGGGGCAAGCTTGGGGGGATCTAAAACGATGACGTCATATTTTTTTCCGTCGGAGTTTTGTTTCCGCAGTTCTGTAAAAACATCTGCCTCAACCGGTAGCAATCTGCCCTTTGGCGATATTTGCGCGGCGTTGAGTTCTGCATTTCTTTTGAGTAGCGCAAGTGCGTCGGCTGAGCTGTCGATTGCCGTGACGCTTTGGGCGCCGGCCTTCAGGCAGGCGACAGAGAAGCCGCCGCTGTAGCAGAAAGCGTCGAGCACGCGTTTGCCGCTCGCAAAGCCGGCGACGATCGCACGATTTTCGCGCTGGTCGAGGTAAAAACCTGTCTTCTGGCCGCTGCCGATGGCGGCCGCGAAGCGAATGCCGCCGCTTTGGATCAGGCATTCCTCGCGGTTGTTCATCCGACGAATCGCCGGCAAACCTTCACGGTTGCGTGCTTCGTTATCAGAAGTGTCGATAATTCTTTCAGGGTTTATGAGGTTTTGCAGCGCAGCCGTTATGGATTCGCGGTATGCTTCCGCGAATGCACTGTTGAATTGCGCCGCGAGCGTTGAGGCGAACTTGTCGACAACAAGGCCCGGCAAAAAATCGCTTTCGGCAAATACGAGGCGCACAGAATCGTTGTGCTCATCGATCAGCCCGTGACGACGGTCGATTGCCCGTGCAATGCGCGCTTCGATAGTCTTCGGTGTGAAGGCTGGTTCACCCATGTGCGTCAACATGCGCACGGCGAGGCGTGCGTGGGGTGTATAGAATCCCTGTCCGAGCAGTTCACCACCCGAAGCGAAGACATCGGCGATGCCCGCCCGATCTGGTAACGCCGCGATGGCCCCGGAGAAGATCCACGGGTGGCCAAAGCGCACCGGTTTGTCGCGGCCGGATGCGAGTCGAATTTTCATGTCAAAACGCCTCCTTGAATGTGAAGTAGAAGTTGGCGTCGCCGTGGTTGGTGAAACCCATGTCGAGACGCATGTTGATCTTTTGTTCCTTGTCGACGAGAATTCTGAGCCCGGTACCATAACCGATTTTGTAGTTACTCGAGACCGGTTCGGTCAACTTCTGTGCGACGTCGCCGATACCGGTAAAAAGTACGAGACCAAACCGCCACCACACGGGCAGGCGATAATCCACCTGCGTAACCCAGAGGTGGTTATCAATGTAGCGGCCATAGAAAAAGCCACGCATCAGAAATTGCCCGCCGAGCCGCGGCATTGCGAGCCAAGGCGTATCGCCCGCCGAAGTTGCCAGCAGTGCGTTAAAGGCGAGCACATGGCCGAACCAGATGCGCTGAAAATGCCGCAGATCAAAGACTGACTGCGTGAACACACCTGCGCCGCCGAAAATCGCATCGCTGTAGGTGAGCCGCATCTCGAGCCACTGGCCTTTCTCTGGCGAAAATGGATTATCCCGCGTATCCCAAACTACGTGAATGCCGGGACCGTTGCCGCGCGAACCGCTGTGACCCGTGGGTTTAACCGTGTTGAGGTAGCTCGCTGGGCTTGCCGATGAGATTTCGTCGAACTGACTCTGCCATAAAACACCCGCATACAGATTTTCTGCAATAAGCCACAAGGCGCTCGTCCGGTTAGCGACGCCACGCGCATCATATTTGTCTTCATTCTGTGCCGGAGCATAGGGCCCGAGCCCCCAGAACAGGTTTGGCTGCTTATAAAGATCGAGATTCTGCATAATCTTTAAGCGATGCTGCAAAAAATACATTTCGGCGACGAGGCCAAAGCTGTACTGCGCGTTCTGGGAAGCGGTGAAAAAAGTCATCAGTTCGGTAATGCGTTTGCGTGGCGCCTCGGGCCACGGGTTATACCAAAAGATTCCGCCGCCCGCCACCATGAACCTGGTTTCGGGCGTGTAGATGGGTACCAGCAACGGAATGACTCCCCAAGTTTCTTCGGGTTTGGCAGGCTCACTGGGTTTCTCTTGTGCGCGCAGAGAAAATCCGCCGCTGGCAATGAAAAGTACTGATAGAAGAATGGACGAATATTTAGATTTCATTGGCTGCAGATTAGCGGTTTTTTTCAGCTCTGTCTATATCACTTTGGTTAATCTATAACCACGTGCGGGCCAGATGGGCCAGCGCCATTCGGCTGCGCACTCCCGTTTTGCGAAAGATATTGTACAGGAATACTTTGACCGTACCTTCGGTAACATCGAGCTTGCGACCGATTTCGCGATTACTGAGACCCGCCATAACGGCGCGAATGATTTCCACCTCGCGTTCCCTGAGGCCGTAATGGCCAATGACCGCCGTATCGAAAGTCGTCACAGTGTCCGGGTGCGGTCGGAAAATTAATACTGCAATGAAGGCGTTTTGAACGAGAAGAAAAAATGCATAATGGACACGATTGAAAAAATCAGATTTTGCGTCTGAAAATTCAAGGGCAATTCGGCCGACATAACTGCATAACAAAAGCCATGCGAGGAACAGGGCGGCTTTGAAATAACGCGCATGTTTGACGCTGTGCAGGTTCTTCAGATGATAGCGATAACTGAGTGAAATGAACAGAACGCCAATCAGGGCGACGCCGGCATTTACGAGAAAGTAGCTACTGACAATCTTCTGAAACTGGGTTGGATGATGCTGAGTCGCCAGCATGGCAATCATCATGACGCCTGCCGCGAGCGGTACCAACCTCGCTAAACTGTATGCGCGATGCGATAGCCGGAACACCCGGGTATACAGCAGCATGATCGCATGCATCAGCGCTGCCACAATGCCGATTACCAGTAAAAAATAAATCCGCCGAATCGAGAAAATGGCCTGGGGCAGGTTGGCTTCGATATACAAGCTGATGATCGATGCCAGACTCAGAGCGATGAATGTGCAGTATAAGTAAGTATAGGCGATTGCAGCACTACCGCGCGGCAGCTGAATGCGGATGATGAGAATTGCCAGCATCACGAAGGATGAAACGCACGCCAGCAGATTAATCGCAAAAACAGCATGCGACATGCAGCCAGGTCCATTAAACCCGCCCGGCGGACAAGCCGAGGTGCTTTTTTACTTTCCATACCGACGCGCAGGGTAGAGAGTGGTGTATGGCAATGCCTATTTCACAACTGTGGGATAACCTGATGCTGTTTCTGGTCATCGGTATCTTCATTGAACTCGCCGTTTCGGCAATTTTTTCTGTCAGGATTATTGACGACCTGCTGAATACGACGCTACTCCGCTCAGTCAAGAATGCGCTGGTGCTGATCGCTGCCTTCGGCGTCTGCGCCAAAATCGAGCAACTTCGCTTTTTGCATGGTACCAAAATAGCGGTACCTGAAATGATCCATTATATACTCTCGAGTCTTGTGCTCGCGCGCATGGCTAATCTCGTTCACGATTTTATTAATTATCTGAAAGCCCGCAGTAAAGGAATGTAACGGCAGCAGGCTCTGCCCCGTGACATGAAACTGCGCAATCTACCGCTGCGTTACAAGTTGATGGTGATCACCTCTGGGTTGATCATCATCAGTTTAATTGTCCTGTCGATTATTTCGATCAACAATTTCACCAAAGATAAGGCGGATTTCGTTAAGCTGCAAACCAATGATACTGCCAAGTTGATTGGTGAGAAACTCAAGACAGAAATTGCCGCTCGTATGGAGGCTATCACCGTCTATGATCGACTCGCAGTCCATGCACCCGTGCCAGCACGTGGACGTAAGAAAATACGTCGTGGGGCCCGCAAGGTTACCTCAGCCGCTCCGGCACCCGCGCAGACAGAAATTCTGCCGGCGAGTTCAGGTATTTTGCGTGTCAGTCGTTATGTATATTCGGGTGATTCTGCGAAGCGTGTTTATTCGCGCGATATGAAACCGTTGCAGCAGAAGCTGGAACTCACGGCAGAAGCCTTTGATCGGGACGAGGCGCGTCTCGGGGAACGGCTGAAGTCTGTCTTCAGAGGCCAGAGTCTGCTGCTGAGTCGCACACAGGCTTTTGCCAAACCTGTGTGGTTTATCGCATTTCCGATCATAGAGGGTCAGGTCGCAACACGCGTCGTTACCGCGTATCTTTCAACAGAAGTACTGGATTCTGCTTTTACCTCGCATGTCTACACCTCTTTTTTTCTCGATAGCGATCGTGCGGTCATAGTCCATACCGACAAAAAAGAAACCCTCGGCGGGCGTAACCTGAAAGACCACCCTGCAGTTGCCTTCTTACAGAGCCAAGAAACCACTACCGGATTCAGCATCTACCAGAACGCCACAACGAAGAAAGAATACTACGGCGCTTTTGCGAAACTAATAGTGGGTTCAAGCGCGGTCGTAGTCGAACTGGAAAAAGATAAGGCTCTCGAATCAGTCAATCGATTGAGGAAAACAGCAGCGCTTATCGCTGGCATTATCATTCTTTCCGCTCTTTTGCTTGTCTATTTCTTCGCCAAAACGATATCCGAGCCGATTCGCGAGCTCAAGTTTGCGGCCGATAAAATCAAAGGTGGCGATTACAATACGCGCCTCACACCGCGCACCGGTGACGAGGTCGGTGCCCTGACACAATCATTCAACGACATGGCTGTCGGCCTTGAAGAGCGGGAAAAACTCAAAGGCGCGCTGGGCAAATTTGTGAATCCTGAAATTGCCGAGAAGGCTATGAAGGGCGAGATCAAACTTGGTGGTGAGCGTAAAACTGCCACAATCTTTTTTTCCGATATCCGTTCCTTTACCGCGATCTCCGAGAAACTCGAGCCTGAAGAAGTTGTCGAATTTCTCAACGAATATATGACGATTATGGTGCGGATAATCGGCGAACACCAGGGCATCGTCGATAAGTTCATCGGCGACGCCATTATGGCGGTTTGGGGAGTGCCCGAGTCAAAGGGCAACGATGCGCTCAACGCTGTCAACGCGACGATTAAAATGCGCGCTGCGCTGCTTGAATTCAATAAGGGCCGGGGTTCTGCGAAGAAACCTCTGATCAAGATCGGTTGCGGACTTAACACGGGTCCGGTGCTTGCGGGGCAAATCGGCTCAGATGATCGCCTGGATTATACGGTAATTGGCGATGCGGTGAATTTGGCCTCGCGCGTAGAATCGCTCAACAAGCCCTTCGGCACCGACATACTCATTTCACAAGATACGTATAACATCGTGAAAAACGAGTTCGATTGCGAACCCATGCAGAAAATTAAGGTGAAGGGAAAATCCGAGCCGCAGCAGATCTACGCCGTTATACGCAGAAAATCCGATAAGACCGGACCAAAGAACCTCGAGGAACTACGCAAACTCCTCGGCATCGACATGAAAGGCAAGCCAGCCAAATCGGGTGATGACGAAGAAGTGAAGTATGAAATTCTCGAAAAATGACGCCATTTTCTGCGCGGCAATATTGGTCGGTATAGCCGCGCTGTCGGCACTCTTGTACCTTCATACGAGCGCGCGCAGCGCTGGCAAAGGCGAAGCAATTGGCAGAGTCTTCTATAAACGCGAAGTTGCGATGCGCAAGTTTTCAGACCGGATGGTCTGGGAAGATGTGGAGAGTGGTACTCCACTCTATTCGCACGATGCGGTGATGACCGGCAGTTATTCTGATGCCGAATTGGTGCTCAATACTGGCCTCAAGCTTAAGCTCGAGGCGAATACTCTGGTTGAACTGGATCTGGAACAAGAAGGGCTGACGCTCAAACTCTCGGGCGGAGGAATCAAAACGGCGGGGGCGCAAAACTCACAAACCACGGTGCTGACCAAAAACGGACAATCCATCAATGTCACTGAAGCATCAGCAAGCATTCGTACACAGGGTTCACAGGTAGCTGTGGAAGTTAAAGAGGGCAAAGTCGAGGTCACAAATAAAGAGGGCAAAAAAGAAACCGTTGTTAAAGATGAAGTGCTCACGGCTGGCAAAAAAATGCGTGTCGCGCTACAACTTACATCACCTGCCGATGAAACCCAATTTCTCACAAACAGCGATAATGCCCGCATTCCATTCGCTTGCGCACCACAGGGCTCGGCGAAAAGTATTGAACTTGCACAAAATGCAGATTTCGCAGGCGTACGGCGGGTGCCATTGGCAAATGGCGCGGCAAGCCCTATGGTTTCATCAGGTGACTGGTTTGTGCGATGTCTCGGTGATGAAGGCTCCTCGTCGGCGATGCGGCGTATTCGAGTTGTAAAAGCGGGTAGTTATCAATTGATTCGCCCAGAAAAAAATGAGATCAATTTCACCGATAAACCGTCCTTAAGAATAGAATTTCGTACGCCGCGTGCTGTCACTTCTACGAAAGTTGAGATTGCCGATAATCCACAATTCTTGAACCCGGTGTTCGCCCAGACCGTGGCGAGAAGTTTTGTGGATCTTGCTCTGCCTAAATCGGGTCGCTATCATTTTCGGCTGACTCCGGCAAATGACACGGCCAGCATTGAATCACAATTGGCACCCTATGTTGGGAGCGTTGTTCTGAGCCGTGCAGAAAAGGCAGTTCCGGTTGCATTTCTCAGCGTCGCGGCGCCTTCATTTTCACTGGCTCAGGTAGAGTCGGGTAAAGCATTCATTAGTTATGAAGGATCTGGAATCTATCGTTTCGAAATTGTGAACCGGCCGGATGGTAAAATTATTCAAACTGGGGAAACAAAGGCTGGCGTTTTTGCTTTGCCCGTAAATCTAACGGGTGGTAAATATGAGCTTAGGCTCAGCTCTGGAAATGAAAAGGTTGCGCAGGCATTTGAAGTGCGCGACAAAATTAAGGTTGATTTGCTTGCTCCGGAGAACGGCACTACTCTTTATCTGCCTTTGGGCGAAAAAACCACTTCACTGGCATTAAGTTGGCGGGGAAGTTCTGATGTTGCATTATATCAAATCGTCATAGCAGAAGATGCAAGCTTTAAGAATGTCATAAAAAAAATCAACGTTGATGCAACAGAGTTTCGCTTCACTGGTTTGACGCCGCGGAAATACTATCTGAAAGTTCTCGCATTAGAAAACAATATTCCACGAGCGGAAACATCAACCATAAACGTCATTGTAGAAAAGCGGTTACCACCAGTATCTGATATTTATCCCCGTGACGACCAAAAAGTGGATATATCACGGACATCAGGTCTTAATCTCAAATGGGAGCCCGTAACGGGAGCCAATTCATACGAGGTGAAAATTTACCAAAAACGCCGCGGCAACCTGGTGCTGGTTGACTCGCGTGTGACAAAAGGTGCAAACCTTACTTTTGCGGATGTACGGAAACTGCATGAAGGAAATGCCGTTGTGGAGGTGCGCGCGCAGCAGGTCGACCGATCAGGGGGCGTTGTGCAGAAAAGCGAGCCCGTACGCAGCAACGTTAGTATTTCGTTTGGTCCCACACCTCCGGCACCCGAAGTCGTTCCGATCGTTGAAGAGTGAGATTTTTCTTGAGCGCGTCAGTGGTTTGGTGGTGCAGGGGTGGTGTTGTGGCCTATGAAATGGGTGTATTTCGGGACTAAAGTAGTTTCCTGAACATACCTTAATCTTGCCGATTGATTTGTCTCCGTTCGGCATGAGTAGTTAATAAAAAAATCAAATGGATTTCGGTTTCGTTTGCCAAAATGTAATTGGCCAAATAATTCTTCATAGTCCGAGTCGGCCACCGAATTGGGAATGGTACTAATCAGGCCTTTCACGAGCCGAGGTAAATAGCGTCTAATTGCAAAGTCGAGCATCCGCGAAACCGATTCGCCTGAATGCATTGACCGCTGCCACGCGACAGAATATAAAACCCGATTTACGTACCATGGTCGTATCACAAAGCCAACGCCTTTGGTGTTGTATCGACGGGCAGTAGCAGATTTGCCTGCCCGACCTCGCCAAAATCGTAGATAGATATTTAATAATCGGCGATAAATTTCTGACTCAGAAAGAAGAATGTCATGTCGCCGGAGAAGACTCAGAGCCTTTTTCATCCGGTTATGTGAAGTGATCCGAATGGATACGGAACTGTGATGGTATTGTGAAGACAGAATATCTTGCATATATATTATAAATACCACGAAACAAAGATTTTTTCTCACGATCTTCGGAAAATTTTGTGAACAAAGATTCACTTTTCGTCCTGTCAGCATTTCAGAGAATTATCCCATGGAATGGTTGAGCAAGAATGCGGAGCTCTTGGGCGTTTTATTTATGCCCGTAACCTATGGATTCATTGGCTGGCTGACTAACGTAGTCGCTTTGAAAATGATGTTTTTTCCGCTGAAGTTCCGCGGATTGTTCGAGCCCTACCTCGGTTGGCAGGGTATTGTACCGCGGAAAGCAACCGGACTTGCCCTTAAGGTTGTCAATATTCTGAGTGAAAAACTCATTAAGGTCGAAGATTTTTTTGAAAAGATTCCCGCTGATAAACTCGCTGAATCGTATAAACCGCTACTCAAAGAAAATATTCCCGGCATGATGCACCGGGTGCTCGAAGCGGTGCCGGCAGAACTGAAAGCAAAAGTAGCTGCGAACGAACAGAAAATCGTGGCTAAGGCGCTGGCAGAATCAGAGCAGCGACTCACTGAAATCACCGGCCATCTCAAAGAAGATGTCGGTAAAGTTTTTAGTTTTAAGAACATGGTGCTCCGCAATTTAACCGGCGATCGAACTCACCTGTTAGTCGACTTGTTTCAGGAGATCGGTCACAAAGAGTTTAAATTCATTGGTGCCTCCGGCTGGTATTTTGGTACATTGTTCGGTCTGGCGCAGATGTTGATCTGGTGGTTGTATCCCGGTGCTTGGACTCTTCCAGTGCAGGGGATTATTGTGGGCTACGTGACAAACTGGCTCGCACTGATTATGATATTTCGCCCGATGGTGGAAAAACGGTATCTTTTCTTCAAATACCAAGGGCTATTTCACCGTCGGCAACAAGAGGTCTCGGACAAATTTTCGACGATGTTCGCCGACCACGTGCTCAATGGTAAAAACATACTCGATGAGGTGCTGTACCGTCGCATTAGCCGCACCGTCGTAGAAACCATGAACGACGATATTGTTCAGGAACTCAAAGCGGATGGCGCCAGCGCAGACGCGGTCGAAGCCTTTGAAAAGGCAAGTGACGAGAGTCGCAAAGAAGTCGCCAATGAATTATCTGTACGCTTGTCACAGGCCTCTGAAACGATGGAAAAACTCATAAATCGTTCAATGAATGTGAAGGCGACGATCTTTAACCGAATGAAAGATCTGCCGGGCGAAGACTTTGAGTCACTACTGCGGTCGGCATTTCAGGAAGACGAGTGGATTTTGATCGTCATGGGAGCAGTTTTAGGTGCCATTGTCGGCTTAGGCCAGATGTTCTATATGATCGCATTTTCCGCTACTTGATTTTAGAATCGCCGAAAGGCGCGTGATCGCCGTTTTAGGAAAAAACCTTGCGTCTCTGACTGCGATGGGTCTGCTGGGTTGTGGCGCGGCCCTCGTGGATCATTATTGTCACATCGCTGGCTGTTGCGTTGTCCTGCCGGTCAAACCCGTTTGGCAATACAAAGAAGTCGATCGAAGAATTTAATATCTACACCAGCGACTTCAGTGCGCAGAACGATGGCGGGGCTAAAGACGCGCTGCTCGATGTCATCGGCGGCGCCAAGGTCAGCCTCAATTGTGCATTTTCTGCACTGACATTATCAGAGGTTACCAATGCACTGGTGAATCGCGCACGCGCCGGTGTGCAGGTGAAGGTTGCCTTTGACGCAGACGTGAAGGACAACGATGCCGGTTCGCTCACCCTGCAATCAAGCGGTTCTTTCATTGTTGTGAGTGCTCCGCTCGACACCAACCAGAGCCAGCTGCTCTATGGCAATGGCGGCAGTGCCTATATGCGGCATAACTACTGTCTTGCCGATGAACGCTACATTTACATTTCCACTGCACCACCCGATGATACTCTGATGCGCAAGACGCCGAATATTGCGCTCAAAATCGGCAGCCCGCAGTTTGGTCTCGCGCGTGATTTCTTGCGCGAGTCTAACATGTTTTCCCAGCTGCTGTTCGGCAACGGTAAGGCAAAAACCGACTTCACCACAAAATTCACCGCACTCGATCAAGTGATAGGCGCGTACTGGGGTCCGCAAGAAAAACCCCTCGATGTCTTGGGCACAGAACTTTCAGAAGCAATCAGTAGGGTTGATTTCTACTCTACTGCATTCTTGACCACGAACTCGAGCAAAACCGATCTCGACGTGCCGCAGACCTTACTGCGCCTCGAGTCGGCAAAGGGAATTCCGCTGAAGAAATATTTTTCGAGTCAGGCGCTGTTTGACACCAGTTCTAAGGCATACACGCTCAGCAACCCTGCGCAATATATCAACAGCAATGTGCGTGTTGGCGCCAACTTCTTTGTGATCGACCGTGGTTTGTCATCGGCAAAAACCTTCATCTATACCGGCGCATTGCGCTCGCAAGCGAATTCGTCAGATGACAGTGTGCTCATCGAGCTGCGCGGAAAATACGTCGCGGAGATCGTCGGTGCCTACCTCGATCGCATCGGCGCAGTTTCCGTCGTCGCCAGTAACACTGGGGATGTCTCGAGCGCGGGTGCGGTGGTGATCAACGAGATCAATTGGGCGGGCTCTTATTCAAATTCATCGACGTCTGATTCAAACGATGAATTTCTCGAACTCTATAATACGACAGCCTCGCCGATCAATATTAGCGGTTGGCGTTTTGCGTGCACGACCGACGGCGGCACGACGGTCAGTTCATATTTCCAGATGCCTTCCGGGGCGGTAATACCGGCGAGCGGCTTTTTCACCGTCGCCAGTAAATCCACGGGAGCATTTCCCAATGCAACATTTTTTACGGGCAGCCTGAGCATAACCAACAGTTCGCGCGAGTGCAAGCTGACAAACGGTAAGGCCGCAGCGAGTACTTACCCCGGCGAAGCTGCGCTAACGGGTGATATTATCGACACGGCAGGCGATAATGCAACCGCATTCGATAATTCGGGCAACGTGCTTGGCATGAATGACAGCACGAACAAAATCCGTCGCAGTATGGAACGTAAGCAGCCGGTGACTGCGGGCACTTCGCTCGGTAGCTGGCAGGCCAATGTAAATTCTGTGGCGCAAAATACCGATATCGATTCGCAATTCAACCAGAAGACATTCGGAACACCCGGCGGGGCGACTTCAATTCCCGTGCCGTCGGTGGCGCTGAACCGCAGCCTCTACTTTACGGCATCCGCCACGCATCCGAACGGGATTGCCAAATTGACCGGCGTCAATGTCGCGGCGAATACCAATGCCGGTTCATTGCAGACAATCATTGTCACCGCACGTTCTACATCCGACGCAACGGGAATCAACCTTACACTCACGGAGACCGGCAACAATACGGGTATTTTTACCTCAGCGGCGACAGGCACGCATCTGAATTTTACGACCGGAGCCAGCGCGGGCAATCAGCTGCACGTAGTGTCAGGTGACACGGTTACGATTTCGTATACCTACAGCGGAACGACATACACGGCGACTGCGCAGTGGTACCAGCAGAATCTGATGATCAACGAAATCGGTTCGAACTGCGGCGGTACGTCGGCGAACGACTACATTGAAATTCATAACCCGAATGCGCAGACGGTCAGTCTTACCGGTATGACGGTTTACCGCGATTCGGGCACCTCGGGCACCGCCTGCACGATCGGCGCGGGCAACTACACGAGCACGATCAATCTTTCGGGCACGATTGCCGGCAATGGTTACGCACTGGCAACGGGCAGCACGTATACAGCTGGTGGCGCCTGCCCTGCTGCAGATTTCACTGCCAGCTCGTCGGTTTCGATCGACGATGCGGATTGTATTGCGCTGGTGCTGTCAGGGGCCGGGCCTGCGACGGCGACCGACGACGAGGTTATTGATTTCGTCGGCATGGGCAATGCGACGAATGCTCATGAAGGTGCAGCCGTGGCCACCGACCTCGGTGGCGGCAATAATCAGTGTATTTCACGAAATCCCAATGCGACGGATACGAATGGCAACGGTGCAGATTTTGCCAACGAAGTCACGGTGCCATGCTCGCCGCGCGGTGCGACTGGCAGCCTGAATGTGATCTCCGCCTCAACCGGCAGCGGCACCGCGCTGCAGATCACATTCAACGGGGCACCGAATACCGTACAGGCACAGACCGCGGGTAACTATTGCATTGCGCTGGCCTCGGCTGCTGACTGCAGTTCGCCGGCTTTGACGGTCAGCGCGCCGTCGCTTTCGGGCAGTACCGTAACACTGACAACGAGTGCGCAGACAGTTTCGACGTCGTATCGCGTCTATGTAACGGGAGTCACCCTTGCAGCGGGCGGCGGCGCTCTGCTGACGAACAGTGCCACGTTTACCGGCGCTGCGGCATTGCCGAACCTCAAGATCAATGAGGTGGGAGTCTCCTCTGCGAGCAATGATTTCGTCGAAATTTACAATCCTACTGGTTCAGCCATCAGCCTGACCGGATTGTATCTGCAACGCGATTCGGGTTGTAATTTGGGTAACGGTATCACCGAGGTACTCACCCTGTCAGGCAGTGTGCCGGCAGGTGGTTATTATGTGCTGGCGAATTCCGGGCATTCGCTGTCGAATGTAAATTCAGCGACGTTGGGCAATATTGCTTCGGGCTATTGCATCATTCTCACCTCAAACAATACGGCCGTGACCGCAGTGAATAACACCAACGTGATCGATTTTGTCTCGATCACGGGCGGGGCAACGGCAGAAAATGCATCGTTTGCGCCCGATACGGGTGCAAACGGTGCGATCTCGCGCATGCCCAACGGGACAGACACGAATACCAACGGCGCTGACTTTGTCGTGCGCACGGCGACGCCGGGTGTTCTGAACGGTACGCCGACCTACACATCAAACCCTGCGTCGTCGGCAACCGGTGTGGCGATCAATGCCAATGTGGTCTTCACTTTCAGCGAAACTATGAATAATACCGTTGGCTCGGTTACCGTCAGTGGCACGATCTCGGGCAGTCAGGCCGGGTTAACCTGTGCCTGGTCGATGACGACGGTGGCGAACGATACGTGCACCATCAACCCGCCTGCGGATTTTTCGAATGCCGGCGAAACGGTTACCGTAACGCTGTCGGCATTTATTTCGCAGGCCAACAGCATCGGCCCGGCGGTGACTTCGTTCAACTTTACCACGGTAAATACCGCGCTCACTCCGACGGTGACCAACGTGGTTGTCGCGAGCACGAGCCCCAACAATGGCACGACGCCGTACAATACGGGTACGTCGACGCTGACGATTACGGGTACAAATTTTACCGGGGCGAGTTGTCCTTCGGCTGTGAAGTTGAATGACCCGGCGACTACGACCGCTTCTTCGTGCACCGTTGACAGCGCAACGCAGATCACTGCGACATTGCCCGCGGGGATTCGGACCAACGGGTCAACCGGGTGGGATGTTCAGGTGACGACACCCAATGGTACCAACACAACTAGTACGGTGACTTTTAAACCTGTAGCAGGACTCCTGATTACGGAGGTCGGAGATAACTTCGGTGGTAACACAAACAATGATTATATCGAAATATTCAATCCCACGGCCCAAGATATTAATTTATCCAGTTATAGATGGTTACGCGACGGGAGTTGCGCCCTCGCGGGTGGATGGACTCAGTCAAATGTCACTTTTGGTGCGATTACCTCTATCGTTTCGAGAAAATACCTTTTGATATCGAGGGCGAGTAATACTATCTCAGGAGATCTGACCACGCTTACGGCAATGGCAAATAGTCATTGCGTTGCGCTAACGTTTGGAGGTACTGCGCCAATTTCTCCGACTGGAAGCAACATCATTGATTTTGTTTCTTTCGGTACGGTCACCGACTCAGAAAACGCTTCATTGGCCCCAAACCTGCCGGTAAATGGTGCGATTCGACGCAATGGGGCCTGCAAAACTTCTGATACTGATCAGAACGCAACTGACTTCACAGCGGTCGCATCACCGGCTGCGCCCAACACGAGCGCCAGCGCAGCCTGCCCTTAAGCAATCCCTAAAATCCTCTTCCCCAAAACACTGCGAGGAAAATAATTCCGATCACAATACGATAAACACCGAACAACATAAAACCGCGCTTCGACACAAAGCCCACAAAGAAGCGCACCGCCAAGAGGGCTGTGGCGAACGCGATCACCGCGCCGATCGACAGCAGATCGAGGTGCGCGGCATTGAGCGTCGCGCGCTGTTTATAGAGGTCATAGCCCGTGGCGACTACCATTGTCGGCACCGCTAACAGAAACGAAAACTCGACAGCGCGAATGCGATTGAGGCCCATAACGAGGCCGCCGCCGATCGTCGCCGCCGCCCGTGAAACGCCGGGTATCATCGAGATCGTTTGGAACACG
The DNA here is from genome assembly GCA_016788945.1 of Leptospiraceae bacterium. Taxonomy (GTDB): domain Bacteria; phylum Spirochaetota; class Leptospiria; order Turneriellales; family Turneriellaceae; genus Turneriella. The sequence goes on along the minus strand of JAEUSA010000276.1, from coordinate 10 downwards.
CCGATCATGA
>JAEUSA010000033.1 GCA_016788945.1 Leptospiraceae bacterium | reverse complement strand
AAATCCGCAATGTTGAAACGCAGGGGTCATTAGACAATCTCAGGCACCTTGGCGATACGAAGGAGCGTAATGCGTTTGCCCTCGTTCAGAACGGATTGCCGATTCCCGATGGGTTTGAACTCGTTACGCGCCTTTCGAAATCCGAAACGGTGTTTTTTCTCGGCCGCAATGCAGGCGCTATACGCTCGTTTCACCAATTAGCAGGTAAACGCATCGGCATTGGTCCTGAGAGCAGCGGCTCGGCGCATTTTGCGCGCACGCTCTACGCGCGCATGCATATGGATACGATGGGTGTGAAGCTTTCGAACCACAGCGCGCAGGAGCAGATGGCGCTCATCAAAAGCGGAGCACTCGATCTCGCGATTCTCGTATTCCTCGAAAATTCAGAAATCATCGAACATGCAATTCTCAAAGACGGCATGCAGTTCGCGACGTTCAGGCAGGCCGATAGTTTTGCCAAAAAATTGCCGTTCCTGCGTACGAGTTCGATCCGCGAAGGTTATTATGATCCGATTCGCAATATTCCCGATGCCGATAAGCCTGTGCTCAAGATTGATACGATGGTTCTCTGCAAGAAGGGCACCCGGCGCTCGCTGGTGATTGGCCTTTTGAGCACCATACACGAATTAATGCCCGATCTGATTACCTTTAATAACACGATACCCAACCTGACTGGTGTTGCTTACCACAGCGCGGCGAAGGATTTTTTTGCGAATCAGGGGCCTGAGATTTTCGATCAGTATGCCCCGCGCATGATGGATTTTATTCCGTTAGGCAATTTGGTGCAGATACTGATGGCGCTGAGCGTCATCTTTAATCTGATGAATGTCGGTAATCGTTTTACGTTGTGGCGGGTTGATGCCAATCGCGTTGACATCGAGACTGCAGTATACACCTTTTTTGGCCGGGCGGTTACCGCCGAAGAAATTGCACTCGCGAACGTGGCTGCGCAGCACAAAGACGCCGCAGCGCTGCGTGAGCTCGATGCGTTGATTGCGCGGCTGACAGAGCTCGGCCAGAAATGCCGCAAAAAATCGCTGTCTTTGTTGGTGCCGATGGGTAAGGAGCAGGCCTACCGCTATCAAGAAGAGATCATCAGTCGTTTCTTGTCGGCGCTGAAGTCTTATCGGCAGCGGTCGGGTTAATACCTCAGCGGGAGCGATGACCCCGCACGCAACGGAGGATAAAGAATTGACCGTTCAAGTTTTGTTCTATTTTGTGGTGCGATGTCTCCGCTTGATCGCTCCGAAACTTTTCGTGGCCGCGGTGCGGGCATAAGCCCCGCAAGCCGTTTTGCTAAAACGCAGCGTGAAGATTTCGACGACGGATGGGATATTCAAGAAGAAGAAACTTCTCTGCGTACGCAGATTTTTCCCGATCAATCGCGTTCGATTTTTTCCAAGAACGAATCACCCGATATTCCTTTTTCCGTTTCGATCAATGCGTACCGTGGCTGCGAGCATGGTTGCATCTATTGTTTTGCCCGGCCGACGCATGAATACTTCGACCTTTCGGCGGGGATTGATTTTGAAAGTAAAATTTTTGCCAAGTTCGACGCCGCGCGCCTGTTAGAGAAAGAATTCCGTAAACCCAAATACATCCCCCAGACTATTGCGCTGTCGGGTGTGACGGACATTTACCAGCCCGTCGAGCGCCGGTTACAGATTACGCGTAGCCTGTTACGGGTTTTTGCGGCATATCGCCACCCGGTCGCGTTGGTTTACAAAAGTGGGGGCATCATTCGTGTTAAAGATTTATTATAAGCGCTGGCGGCGAGCGCTCAGGTACGCGCTTATATTTCGATAACTTCGCTCGACCCAGACCTCGCGCGTCGCATGGAACCCCGTGCTTCGACGCCTGCAGCGCGGCTACGAGCGCTCGAAACTCTATCACATCGCGGCATTAAGACCGGAGTTATGCTCGCACCGCAGATACCGTTTGTAAACGATCATGAAATGGAAGCGATCCTTGCCGCAGCGGCGGGGGCAGGGGCAGGCACCGCCGCATACATAACGCTACGGCTGCCCTATGGGTTAAAAGAAATTTTTCGAGACTGGCTGGGCAGGCATTTTCCTGACCGCGCTGACAAAGTCATGCAAACGCTGAAGTCGATGCATGGTGGTGAAGAATACCGCGCCGAATTTTTTTCCCGCATGCGCGGCGAGGGGGTGTATGCGGAAATGCTGGCGCGCAGGTTTGCGGTTGCCGCGCGCCGGGCAGGTCTCGAGGCAAGGCACAACCCTATGCCGACAGAGTATTTTCACGTACCTGCAGATGCGCTCTATGCTGAAGATGGTCAGCTGAGTTTATTTTCCCAGACGCACTGATTTAGTTTACGCGCTTGCGCCTTTTTCGACGCTTTCCTGTGCTGCTCGTCAATTTACTGCTGATTGCAGTAGTCCTTCTGGCTCTGGTTTTTCAGCTGATCACCCCCTTGATATTGAATATTCCGGCGATTGCTCTTTGTCTCATTGCATTGGTCGTCGCAATCTGGCATTTTAAGCGGTCGCGTGTGAAAGCGCGGGTTCCTATTTTTGCTACTTTTACGCTGATTGTACAGAGTCTGCTCTTTGTGGTGAGTATCTTTATTCTCGTTGCGGTGACCATACCGCATGAATCAGCAACGGATACTCCTGAAGTCGTCCTGGGGCTGCGCAAATTTCTGGCAAGTCAGGGCTTGATTGATCCGCCGCGCGAAACCGTAAAAACGACGGCCGGCAGCACCGGTGCCGAAAAGGCCGCGGCTCCTGTGACGGTCAATGCGCCTGATGCAGCAAAAGTAGAAATCAAGATTGAAGATGCCGCGGCGAAAGAGGCCAAACCTGCTGCGGCAAACAGCGAACCGGCGAAAGAGAAGCCCGCAACGCCCTGAACTGTGAGCGCTTATCTGAAAATTCCGCTCGTCTTCTATCTCGTCGTGCTGTTTTTTCTGGCGCTGATGCCGCTGACCGGTTATTATGCTGCGCTGGCGGCTCTGCCCGTTATGGCGGTGTTTCTCTACCGGCGCTACATTCTCGAAACGGAACCTGCGGGTGTGGTCGTCACACGCAGCATATTTCTTTTTGCGCTTTGCGTGTTTCTGATCGGCTTTGCGGGTAATTTTCTCTGCACGCTTTATACGACATACCGCATGAGCGAATTTCGCGGCCAAATCGACATACAAAAGAAACGCATTTATGGTGAGTTAAAATGACCATGCACTCTTCTCCGACGCTCAAATTTTCTATTTCCGGGTTGCGCGGTGTTTACCCCGCCGATATTTCACCCGACAAATGGGTCGATTACGTACGCGCCTTTGCTGCAGTGTTGCCGGCCGGGGCGATTGCGCTTGCACGCGACGCCCGCGCGACGGGGCCGGCACTGGTCGATATCGCTTCAGGCGTACTGCGCCTTGCCGGGCGCGAGGTGCACGACTTAGGTCTGGTGCCGACACCCACGATTAAAGCTTATGTTGCCGGCAAAAAGCTCGCGGGCGGGCTGATGGTCAGCGCCTCGCATAACCCGGCTGAGTATAACGCTTTGAAATTCATCGGCAAAGGCGGATTTTTCTTTTCTGCGGCGGAGAATGCGCGTTTTGTTTCAGCCCTCGACGCCGCACCGCAATGGGGTAACTACCGTCTGCAGGGCAGGCTGGTTGAAGCCCATACCGCAGCTATGGAATTCCATATCAACAGCATTCTAAAAGTAGTCAAGAAGCCACGCCGCCGTCTGACCGCCGTGGTAGATCCCGTGGGTTCGTGCGGTGGTGAAATTGCGCTGCTGCTCTTAAGGCGTCTCGGCGTGAAGACGTTTGCCATACACCTTGAAGAGAAATCTTCTTTCCCCCGGCCACCCGAACCTACCGCTAATGCCCTCGGCAAACTCGCCGCTGCCGTGCGTAAACATAAGGCCGACATCGGTTTTGCATTCGATCCCGACGCCGATCGCCTGTCGCTCGTCGATGAAAAGGGGCGGGCAATCGGCGAAGAATATACGCTACCGCTCGCGATCTTATCGACCGCGAAAAAGGGCGGTACCGTCGTTGCGAACCTTTCCACGTCGATGCTCAGCGAAAGCGCCGCTGCGCTCAGGCAATGCCGGTTTGTGCGTTCGATGGTCGGCGAAGCAAACGTCGTCGATGAAATGCGGCGGTTAAAGTCGCTGATCGGCGGCGAAGGTAATGGCGGAGTCATCGACGCGCGTATTCCGTCCTTCGGGCGTGACGCGCTTAGCGGTGTTGCGCATTTGCTTTCACTGCTTGGACAGTCAAAGCAGCCGTTGTCGGCTTGGGTCAACAGTCTGCCGCGGTATGTGATGACGAAGCAGGTTGTACAAGGTATGGACGCAGCGGCGATGCAGGCGAGTGTCGAAAAAGTTATGGCTCGGCTCGAAGCAGCGAAACTCGATACGCGCGACGGATTTCATGTGAGCGGTCGTCTCGGCGGTAAACCCTGTTGGTTGCACCTTCGTGCGTCCAATACAGAACCCGTCGTACGGCTCATTGCCGAAGCAGAAGGTAAGGCGGAGCTCGACAAACTTCTGGAGCTTGCGCGCTGATGAAAGTCCTCTACCGCGATAAAGAAATTGCCTTTACGTTGGTCAAGACGCGCTTTGGCGACAAGCCTTTGCTACAGTATCCGCACGCGGCGGGCATTTTGCCGGTGGAAAAACTGAAATCCCGCAAGCAATATTTATGGCTCATTGAGCAATACCGCCTCGGTTCGGGGGCAAAGTCATGGGAAATTCCCGCTGGCAAAAAGAAGACGAACGAAACGATTCTGCAATGCGCCAAGCGCGAATTAGCAGAAGAGGCGGGTTTCGCGGCGCGCCACTGGAAGAAATGCCTGCAGTATCATCCCGCGATCAGTTTCTCTACCGAGGTGCTGCATTTGTTCTCCGCGCGCACCCTGAGCGATGCCATTGCCGATCACGATGACGACGAAGTTTTTTCGAACAAAAAGGCATTCAGTCTGCCCGAACTCTCACGCATGGTGCGTAACCATAAAATAACCGACAGCAAGACGCTTTTGGCGCTCTGGCTCTTTGAGAAGATGTAGATAACGCTGCAAATAATCTGTTGCCGTCTACGCGGCTGGAGATTATTCGGCACCATGCGTATATCTGTAATCGGTGCCGGTTCGTTCGGAACAGCACTCGCCAAGCTGACAGCCGAAAACGGTCATCAGGTGTTAATCTGGAGTCACTCGAAAGATACTGCCGATGCAATTAAAAACCAGCGTGAAAATACTATCTACCTGAAAGGTATTACTTTACCCGACAGCATCTCCGTAACGACCGATTTTCACGAGGCGGCACAGCATGCCGAGATGATCATCAGTGCGACACCGACGCAGGCGATACGCGATGTGTATAGTCAGGATAACCGCGCCCCGAAGATCAATGTACCGATTGTCGTGGCTTCGAAAGGCATCGAAAAAAAAACGCATTTGCTTGTCTGCGATCTGTTTACACAGATTTTCGGGGAGGCCAAAAAAAATA
>JAEUSA010000026.1 GCA_016788945.1 Leptospiraceae bacterium | reverse complement strand
CGCCTGCCGGCATCTGGTATTCGGGCACCTACCTCATTTTTGTTGCCTGGTTTTCAGCATTGGAAATCTATAGCCGGCGATTTTATTATGTATTTTTCTCTTATAGCTTGCTGCTCGTCGTGGTAAGCCTCGTTGGTCACTGGCTGCTGGGTCCCGCATTCATGAACCGAAGTGTGATGCAGGTTTCGATTACGGCGATTCCGCTCAGCGTCATACCCCTGCTGTTGCATAAGGGCAGAGCGACGGCGGATTACCGCTGGTTTCAGGTGGGTACCCTGCTGCTTTTGGTTTTTGCCAGCATTTTTATGGCTTACCTTTTCGGCTTTTTGCGTGAAAATCTTTTTACGCGCAACGCGCTGAGAATCGGTACACTTTTGGAACTGCTGTTCTTTTCGGTTGCACTCGCGATGCGTATTCGTTCGCTCGACCGCGAGCGAAAAGATGCCGAGGTGCGCGCCAGTGCGCGCACGCAGTTTGCGGCAACCGTTTCGCATGAAATCCGCACACCACTGACGGCAATTATCGGACTATCAGATTTGTTGCAGGACACAAAACTCGATCAGCAGCAAAAGAAATATGCGACTTCTTTATCGTCGGCCGCGTCTGTGTTGCATGCGCTTGCCAACGACGTGCTGACCTTCGCCAAACTCGACGCGGAAAAAGTCAGGCTCGAGCAAATCGCTTTCTCACCACAGAAAGTTGCCGAACAAACCGTTGAGGTATATCGTTTCAAGGCGGCCGAAAAAAAAATCGATCTGCGCCTTCAGGTTGATTCAGCAGCCGATGTGAATTTGCTTGGCGACCCGGGAAAAATCGGCCAGATTCTCAATAATCTGACGAGCAATGCCATCAAGTTTACACCCGAAAACGGTCGTGTAGTCATCACGGTTTCAACCATGTCGGTGAACAACAAATATGCTCTGGTGATGAGCGTCACCGACTCGGGCATTGGTATTGCTGAAGATAAGCAGCAACAACTCTTTCAGGCATTTGTGCAGGCAGATGCCGATACTGAGCGCCTTTATGGAGGCACGGGATTGGGATTAAACATCAGCCAGCGCCTCGCGCGCCTGATGCATGGCAAGTTAGTCTGTGAAAGCACCCCTGGCAAAGGCAGCAAATTTACTTTTACCGTATTGCTGAATCTGGCACCCGCCATAGAGGCAAAAGAACAGGTGGATTTCGCACGCATCATACGCAATCTACCGCAGGCGCTAAAAATTCTGCACATTGACGATTCTCCCGAAATGCGCATGCTCTTTCAGTTTTATTTTGCGCACACAAACCATCAGGTGGATTCAGCCGAAACAGCTGAAGATGGTGTTGCGTTATACCTTAAGCATACCTATGACTTTGTGTTCAGCGACCTGCACATGCCGGGTATCGGCGGTCTTGCGGGTATTCAGCAGATGCGAGAAGAGATGAAGCGGCGCGCAGCTACAACGCATTTTATTTTGTTATCGGGAAGCCTGCTCGAAGAAGATTTACGCGAGCCCGGAGTCAGGGTGCTGCACAAACCGATTCGTACGCGCGATATTTATGCCGTGATCGCCGAACTTGGTGGTTATGCTGCTCCCGCCGCGTCGGTTTAAGCAGTTAGTCTGCCTTAAGGCGGCCAATGAGTTCGGCTTCGTCGAGTTCCAGTTTTTCGCCACTGCGGCGCAATTTTACTTCTAATTTGCCCGATTCCATCGTCTTTTTTCCCACGGTGACGATAAATGGAAAGCCGACGAGTTCGGCATCGTTAAACTTCACTCCCGCGCGCTCGTCGCGGTCATCGAGATAGACGCTGATACCGGCGCCTGTGAGTGTTTTGTAGAGTTTGTCTACGAATGCGGTTTCCGTATCGCCTTTAGCCAACGACACGAGATATACCGTGAAGGGCGATAATGCCTTATTCCAGATGATGCCGCGCTCGTCGTGGTTCTGCTCGACGGCTGTAGCCACCGTGCGGCCGATGCCGATGCCGTAACAACCCATCGTTGGCACAAGCGGCTTGCCATTCGGGTCGAGCACTGTAAGATTCATCGCCTGTGTGTACTTTTTACCGAGCTTGAAGATATGACCGACTTCGATGCCGCGGGTTTCCGTCAGTTCGGCCTTGCGGCACTGCGGGCAGATATCACCGGCATGCGCCACAATCAGGTCGTGCCCGGCGCTGATGGTGAAATCACGACCCTCGGCGACATGCTTTTTGTGGAAGTTGGTTTTGTTCGCGCCGGTAATGAGTCCTGTGCGCCCTTGGAGATGTTTATCAAACAAGATGCGGAGTGTCTTCTTACCGATTTTATCTCCGTCTTTATGTTTCAGACCTACGGGGCCGGCATAACCGGGCTCTGCGCCGGTAACGGTTTTGATCGTCTCTTCGGTGGCGAGCCAATATTCTGTGCTACCGGTGAGGTTCTTCATTTTCACCTCTGAAAGTTCGCGGTCGCCCTGAATGAAGCAGACGAAGATGCCCTGGGCATCTTCGTAGATTACGGCTTTGATAAAATCACGCGGATTTTGTCCCGTGAGCTTTGACACTTCTTCGATAGTTTTGAGGGCGCCCGTGTCGAAGTCTTCTGCAGCTTCGCTGTTAGCTTTGACCGCGCCTTTAGCGGCTGTATTGGGGTTCTCGAAGAATGCCGTCTTCTCCTGATTTGATCGGTAGCCGCATTTCTCATCGCTGCACAGCAGCAGCGTTTCTTCACCGATTTGCGATGCGACCATAAATTCTTCTGAACCGCTGCCGCCCATGTTGCCTGAATCAGCTTCCACCGGAATCGTTTTTAATCCGCAGCGCTCGAAAATCGCGCGGTAACATTCGCGCATCTTCTGGTAGGTTTCATCGAGTGATTTATCGTCCGTATGAAATGAGTACGCGTCTTTCATGACGAATTCACGGCAACGGATTAGCCCGTAGCGCGGTCGTATTTCGTCGCGGTATTTGCGCCCGATCTGGTACAGGTTTACCGGTAGCTGTTTGTACGATTGCAGAAAGCTGCGCGCCAGATCGGTCATCGCCTCTTCGTGCGTCGGCCCCAGCGCATACGGTACCTCGTGGCGGTCTTGCATCCGCATCATTTCTTTGCCCATGAGATCCCACCGGCCCGATTCTTGCCACAGCTCGGCGGGAGTAATGACGGGCAACGTGACTTCGACGCCGCCGAAACGGTTCATCTCTTCGCGCACGATCTGTTCAACCTTGCGGTGCACCATGTCGCCAAACGGCAGGTAGACATAAAGCCCCGAACCTTGTTTGCGTATAAAACCGGCGCGCGAAAGCAGACGGTGCGAGGTTACCTGCGCGTCATTCGGATCGTTTTTTGACGTAAATAGAGGCAGCTGTGATGCGCGCATGGAGGAAGAACCGGGATTTTAGACAGCCTGTAAAGGCTTAGCAATGCATTGACAAGGGTATGCCCGCGCGTGATACAGCTCAAAAACTCAGGAGGATTTCATGAAGAAATGTATAACTTGGATGATTGTATTTGCGATGGGGGCCATCTTTGCTCAGGATGCCAAAATTGCCGAGAAGGACGTGCCGAAGAAGGTTGTTGCCGCTCGTAACAAAAAAGCAGCGGCGCTGAAGAATAAGAACACAACTTGGAGCAAAAACGCCGCGGGCGAATTCGTCGCGGAACTGAAGATCGGGGGAAATCCTGCTGAAGAAACCCCGCCCGACCAAACGCTGACCGCGCGCTTCAAAGAAGACGGTACATGGATCGAAACCGAAAACGTACTTTCACCATACAATGAAAAAATAAAGAAAAAGATCGTACCGAAAAACATCCAGAAGGCGTGCACCAAGCTTGCCGGCGATGGCCCGTTCATGCCGGGTGGGGTGACCGTGAAGCAAACGCCCGCCGGTATGACCGTCGAGGCTTCGTGCGGTGAGCGTGTCACCTTTGATAAGAAAGCGAAAGTGGTAAAATAACAGTAGTCTGTTTTTCCGTTGCTCGACTCCGGTCACTCCATGGCGGAGTCGAGAGCTCTTTGAGTTCAGTTGACCCACCATCTTGCCGCTAAGCCATGGAAGATGCTCCAACGGCTGAAATCTCTAATTCTTAAGCCCTACCAAGGCAGCGATTATGTGGTTCGCCGTAAGGCGATTACGCTGTTCTATTTCTGCCTCGCGTTTATCGCCCTCATGCCGTTTTTTATGACGATTTACGCGATCTGGATTCCGCACCGCCTGCCCGTCGCACTGCCGCCGATGATTGCCGCGATGGTCATCGGCTTCATCTGTCTGGCGATACTCGCCGCGGGAAAGTTTTATATCGCGGGACAAACTCTCGCGCTGGTGACTTTCGTCATTATCGGTGCTGCGCAGTTTCGTAAACTGGGCGGTGAGTATTTTACTGCCTACTCGACGTTCATTCATCTGTTTTCTATACCGATTCTGATTGTGGGCCTGTTCGGGCGCAAGCGGTATATTCTGCCGATCTATGCACTGATGGTGGCGGCGAATGTTACCTTCTTCATTTTGCTCAGACCCAAAATTGACGGTGAGTACCTGATTGCCGCGCAGGTGGGGTTAATGACGAGCATCATCGCCTTAACCCTCGCGACAACTCTGCTCTTTCTGCTGCGCAATATTATGGATTCTGCGGTCTCTGAAGTTGAGAAGACGAATGCATCGATGAACCGGTTTGTACCGACTGAATTTCTCAAACTGTTGAACCGTAAGAACATTCATGAGGTCGGGCTCGGCGATCATACCGAACAGGACATGACCATATTGTTCGCAGATATCCGAAATTTTACCGGTATTTCAGAGACACTGAGCCCCGCCGAAAATTTTTCGTTTATCAATGACTACCTCAGTGTGATGGGGCCGATCATCCGTGAGAATAACGGCTTTATCGACAAATATATTGGCGACGCGATTCTCGCCTTGTTCTTCAATTCGGCCGATGCAACACGGGCTGCGGTGGCGATGCATGAAATGCTGCAGCGGTTCAACGCGCAATTCGTCGACGGCATCTTTCCTGAGATTCGCATCGGTATCGGGGTGCACACCGGCAGATTGATGCTCGGTACAATCGGTGAAGTGCGCCGCATGGAAAATACCGTCATCAGCGATACGGTAAACGCTGCTTCGCGCATCGAGAGTCTCACGAAAAAACTCGCCGCGGGAATTCTCATTAGTGGCGAAACGTTGTCGCAGATTCCACGCGACGACTATTCGGTTCGCCTTGTTGATATCGCCCAATTGCGCGGTAAGACCAAAGCAATCGAAATTTATGAATTGCTGAATCCGTTGGCGGCTGAACGCCGTGAGTTGTTGCTTTCTTATGCAGCGGAACTCAGTGCGGCAATCAGGGATATTAAAGAAGGCGAATACGATCGCGCGCGGGCAACATTAAAAACATGCTATGAGCGCTGTAAAGACGACGGTGCGGTCATCTACCACCTGCGCGTTCTCAACAAAATTGCACTTTTGAAAAATAAACGGGATATTTAAGCGCAATCGCGAACCGGAATAAACAGGGAGATAAAATGAATTCCATTAAAAACTATATTGGCGGCTTTTTCGGCTCGCTTCTCGAACGTATTTTCGTATTTTTCGTAGCCCTGTTGTTAAGCCAAGCACCCCAGTATATGAACCTGTATCTCAATGTGCTCTCCGGTTCGCGCGCTGAGGCTGAACGTTCGGTTGCCGTCATTAAAGAGAAAGCCGCCGAGCTGGGTATGAGTACGCGTGAATTTATCGACGACCTCGTAAAATCGCAGAGTCAGGTGGCTAAAAAATCAGGCGAAGTACACGAGGCTCAACTCAAGCGTTTCGAAGCGTTGAAAAAAGCTTTTGAGGCTCTCAAAGGTGCTTCGGCGTTTACCCGTCCGTTTGTTTTTCTCAAGCATGTCGATTGGTCGCTCGCCAAGAATGTGCAGTTTCAGCCGGCGCTACCATTTACGCTCGAGTCGGTGCTCTATGTGATCGTCGGTATATTACTCGGCATGCTGTTATTTCGCCTGCTTGCCTATTTTCCCCGCAAGTGGCTGGGCGGCGGTAAACCACAGTCAGCGTAGTGACGCTCGGCGACGCGCGCGACTATTGGTTGGTGGTCAGGTAAAATCTCGCAATGCGGATTTCAAACGGCTGCCCGTCACGGCGCACCATGCTGAATGTGCCTTCCATGGTACCAAAATTGGTGCCGAGCGGACAAAAGCTCGAGTAGGTGTAAGATTCGCCGGGCTCGAGTTCGGGTTCTTCGCCAACAACACCCGGGCCATAAACATCTTCGCGCTTACCGTCTGAATCGATAATAATCCAGTGCCGCGACTTGAGTTTGGCCCACTCCGACCCCTCGTTACGGATGGTGATTTTGTAGCTGAACAGGTACTGGCCGTCTTCGGGTATCGAGCGTTCGAGCATGTAGTGGGGTTCGGCCTTAACGCGAATGCCTTCAGTGACGATCTCTGAACCTGCGGCGACCGGCATATGTACCGGTTACCATTAAGCCTGTGGCGTAAATTAATTTCGACGCCGTTTTATGTGCTGTTGGGGCTGCGCGGCAGGTCGTAATAGCTTGTCGGATTTTAGGATCCCAGTCGAAAAACGCTCTTTGCGCGTGCAGAATGCAGGCTTCTTAGCCTTTTTGCGTACGATTTTCGGTAGAAAATCGTAGCGCATTCTGCTCGCGCGCGTTTTTCGCGACCTGCCGCGCAGCCCCTGTTTTGGCGGGGCCTGCTCACGGTCTGCGAAAAAAATTGACGCAACGTCTCTTTAATAAAGAGACATAATACCTTTCCCGGTCCCCATGCTCGCAGAGATACTTTCGCGCTATAAATCCGCCTCATCGCTGGCGTTTACCGTGCTGTTTTGCCTGGGCTGTTTGATCTGGAAATCGAACCTCGTATCGCGCACTGCAAACACGGCGAGCCAGGCGCTCGATTTTTTTTCCGGTACATTCTCTTCGTTCGGTAAGGGTATTTCACGTTTCGTCGACAGTTACGGTACGTACGAGGCCGTACGGCAAGAGCGCGATGCCTTGCGCGAGAAGGTGAAATCGAATCTCGACTTGCAGGTAGAACTGGTACGCCTGCGCGAAGAAAATGTCAAATTGCGGCAGTTTCTTCAGCTACCGCCTGTCGCCAATCATCCTGTTCTACAGGCCGAAGTAATATCGCAAGATCCCGATAACTGGTTCCGTACGATTATCATCAATAAAGGCAGCGCCGACGGTGTCGCCACGTACATGCCTGTCGTTGCTCTGCAGTCGGTTGTCGTGCCGGGGCAGGGTGGTAAGCCGCCCGAAACTAAACTCGTCGCCGGCATTGTCGGTAAAGTGATTCAGGTGAACCCGCATTCGGCGCGCATTCTACCGTTGACCGATCAGTTCTCTCGCATCGGAGTGACCGTCAAAAAAACCGGACACTGGGCGCTTCTGACCGGGCAAAGCCCGCATCAAGATATGCCACTCGTCGATTACCTGAGCCTCGGTGTGTTCATCTCAACCGGCGATGAAATCGTGACATCGGGTGGGGATGGTATTTTCCCCCGCGGTTTACCCGTCGGTACCGTGGGCAAACGTATCGAGCGCCTCGGTAGTTTTCAGAAAGCCGAGATTCAACCGGTCATCGATTTTAAGAAGCTGGATTTTGTCATCGTCATCCAAAAAAAAGTAGAAACCGAAGCGTTGAATTTTTTACCGCTCAAACCTGATACCGTCGAGGAGCCCAAGCTTCAGCCTGCGCCGCCGCCTGCCAAAAAACCTGCAGCCGATGACGATGACAGTGAAGAACCGGTAACAAAAAAGCCAGAAGCAAAGAGCGGTGCTGCGAAGCCCGATAAACCGGCTGCCAGTGCAGAACCACCAAGGCCTGCAATAGCTGCGCCCGCTGCACCGGCAAAACCCGAAGAGGTGAAACCGTGATTCTCGAAAAGGTTGTCATCGCGATTGCAATTTTCGTCTCTTATTTTTTTCAGACCAGCGTCGATTTTTTCGCCTTGGGTTCCATTAAGCCCGACTTTCTGCTAATCCTCACGGTTTATTTTGCTCTCTATCGTGGTTCGTTTTCCGCATTGTGGATCGGTTTTTTCGGCGGCCTGCTGCAAGATGTTAATCTTGGTGGGTATACAAACCTGATCAAACAAGACCTGCAGTTTTATGTCGGTACATCGGCATTGGCGAAAACGATCGTCGGTTTCGTCGCCGGAAAAGTGTCGCGCGATATTAATAAAGAGGCGACCTCGCTGATTGTGATTGTGGTGTTTCTTGCCTGCTTTGTGAAGGGTGTAATTATGTTTTTCACCGTCGCGATCTTTCACAGCAGTGCGCACGCTTCATCGCTCATCACGATAGTTCTGCCCGAGGCGTTATTCACCGCAATCTTATCGATTGTCTGGTTTCGTTTGTTGCGCTGGGCCTTTCCGACGGTTGAGAAATCTGTGTCGGGCCCGCAGGGAATTATTCGCAGAATCGGTCAGTAACTATGGCGCAAACCATACAGCAGTTCCAGTTGCGGCAGCGTCTTGACCGCCGCGTGACTGCGCTGACCATATTTACCTTGGCGATGCTTGCCGTCTTGTTAATCAGAATCGGCGATCTGCAGTTGCTGCGCGGCGACGAGTTTTTTGACAAGTCACAACGTGTGATCCGCCGTGTCGTGGCGCTTACCGCGCCGCGTGGCGAAATGTTTGCGCGAAATTACACCAGCCGTGATAAGGCAACATATATTGTCTCGAATTCTTCGGCTGTGTCGTTGAGCGTCATACCCTCACATTTTCCGAAAAAAAAGGAGCTCAAGGAGCTCGTCGCCAAGCTGGAGCGGTTATTGCGCTACCCCGAAGGGTCGCTGACATCGCGCGTTGCAGATAACAAGTACAAAGCACACGAAGAAATCGTCCTCATCGAGAACCTCAAACCGGAACAGACGACAGTCATCGCCGACTACTATATTACTTTCTCAAAATTTGTTATACGCCCAACTTCACGGCGCTTTTACAATCTCGGGGCCTCGGCTGCTCACCTCACCGGTTATATCGGATTGCCGAACCAGCGCGAGGTCGCCGCCGGTGTGCGCAGTTACCAGTACACCGGAAAAAATGGCCTTGAGGCGCAGTACGATACCATCTTGCGCGGTGAAGACGGCGAAATCGTTCAGATCAAGTCGGCGACGGGCGACATCGAAGAACAGAAAGTATTCCGCAATTTTGCACCGGGCAATAACCTTATTCTCACCATCGATGCTGATCTACAGCAGGCGGCTTCAAAGGCGATGGGTGATAAGACTGGCGGATTAATCGCAATCAGACCCTATACTGGCGAGATTCTGGCGATTGTCTCGAAACCCGATTATGATCCGAACATTCTCATCGCGCTCGATAATCCCGATCGCCCGGCGCATATCAGGCAAATTCAGGAACAGAAAGCCGAACTGAACCGCGCCATTTCGACGAAGTATCCGCCTGCTTCGACGTACAAACCGCTCGTGGCGCTTGCGGGGCTCGAAGAGAAGCGGCTGGCCAAATCGGATCACTATTTCTGCCCGGGCAAGTTTGTCCTTAAAAGCAGTTATAAGGGGTCACCCGATGCTGTGTTTAACGACTGGTCGAAGCATGGCAGCAATGATCTCGTTGGTGGCATTGCGCAGTCGTGTTCAGTGTATTTCTACGAAGCGGGATACCGCATGGGCGCTGAACCGATGATCAAATATTCACGCTACTTTCACCTTGGAGAAAAATCGCAGATTGATTTGCCGAGCGAGATCGCCGGTTTTGTTCCCGATGGTGCATGGAAAGAGAAGCAGTTTAACACTCGCTGGTTTGACGGCGACACCGTGAACTTGTCGATCGGTCAGGGTTTCATCGAGACGACGCTCGTGGGTATGGTCGGTTTTTATTCTGCGGTCGCAACCGGTGGCACAATATACAAGCCGCACCTGATCAAGCAGATACGTTTCGCAGAAAATGATCAGGTTAAGGTGGATGTCAAACCGGTTATTCAAGACCAGATTCCGCTTTCCAAATCGGCATTGCTCACCGTGCGCGAAGGTCTGCGCGCCGTAACGACACGCGGTACCGCCGCGAGTGTTTTCCGTGTACCGGGCATTGTACCTGTGGGTGGCAAAACCGGTACTGTGCAGACGCGTTCGGGTGCACCGTCAGATAAGGCATCGCAACACGCCTGGTTTATCGGTTATGGTCCGTTCGAGGGCGATCCGAAAGATGTACTCGTCGTCGGTGTTATTGTCGAACGTGGTGTTGGTGGTGCCGTGGGCGCTGCGCCGATTGCACGGGACGTGTTCGTGAAATATTCACAGAAACTCAAGGCAGGGACAATTAACTGATGGAAAGGTTTGCCCGACTCGACTGGGTTTCAATCTTTCTGGCGGTTGCCGCTACGCTGATGGGTGTGGTGGTGCTTTATGGTGGCGGCATTACCGGTGAAGAGCTCGCACAGCGCAAGCTGCTCTGGCTCGTTCTGTGTGTTGTCGTCATGCTTGTTTTTGCCAATATCAACTACCAGCTGTTGGGTTCGTTCGCACCGATCATCTATGCGTCCGGTATTCTGATACTGCTTTTGGTGCTCGTGCCATTCATCGGCAAAGAAGTCAAGGGCGCAAGGTCGTGGATTCGTTTCTTCGGCCTCGGTTTTCAGCCTGCTGAGTTCATGAAACTCGTACTTGTCATTACGCTGAGCAAATATTTGGTTTTGCGCGAATCAGAAATCGGCAAATTGAAAGAGCTTATCATTCCCACAGTGCTGGCTGTGGTGCCGGCCTTGCTCATCGGTGTTCAACCCGACCTCGGTGGTGCGGTCATGTTCATGGCGATTTTGTTTGGCATGCTGTTCATCGGCGGTGCGAATACCTCGGTATTGTTCGGCTTTGCAATCATCGGTTTCATATCGCTGTTTACTCCGATGTTTCTGGAGTACGAACGTTATGTCATCGTCGATGAGATCTATAACGCATTGCGCGAAGAGCATTTCCGCCTCGCCGATGCGGTACGCATACTGAACTTTGAGGTATGGGAAGTCGCCGAAAACCTGAATTACACCACGCGGCTCGTACAGGACAAAACGCTGGTGACGTGGGCAAAAGAAACTCTTTCGCAGGGCGAAAATCTGAAAATATTCTGGCAAACAGCGGCGCAAATAGAGAAGAACAGTCCGTCTTTTCTGCGCGATATGCTGCGCAACAGCACGGTCATGATCGCGATCGGTGCGACGGGTATTTTCTTTTACGGCCTCGGCGCGCTCGGTAATTTCATGATTGGCGCCCGCTGGATGCGTCGCGTCGCGAATATTGCTCTCATTATCGGCCTGTCGTTTTCCGCAGGGTTCATGTTCAATAAGTTCATCAACTTCAAGCCACACCAGGTGATTCGTATTGTCTCTTTTGTGAATCCCGATAAATTCCAGAAAGGCGCCGGCTACCAGCTGCGCCATTCACTGATTACTGTCGGTTCGGGCAAGTTTGCCGGCAAAGGATTATTCAAAGGTGATATGACAAAGGGAGAAACGCCGTTTCTACCCGAGTGGTACAATGACTTCATCTTTTCCGTTGTCGGCGAACAGCTGGGTTTCTGGGGTGCAGCGGTGCTGCTTTTGCTGCTGTTCGGCCTGATTTTGCGGGCGATCAACATTGCGGCCACCTCGAAAGATGATTTTGGTGCAATGCTTGCTTCGGGCATCGCATTAATTTTCTTTCTGCACGTCTTTATCAATATCGGCATCTCGGTAGGTATTCTACCCGTGACGGGCATTCCGCTGAGTTTTGTGAGTTACGGCGGTTCGCATATGTTGTTGTGCTTTATCTGTGTGGGCATTTTGATCAATATCTACCGCCGCCGTTTCATTAATGCATAAAATGCTCCAACGCGGGAAGTCTGCTTCCCGCGCAGAAGCGAATGTCAGGGTGCTGTTTTCAGCGCCCGCAACGCAGGCAATATGCGCTTCATGCCACGATATGCCGCGTAAGCCACTAAGGCCAATGGTATGAGATAAATTGCTGCATAGACAAGTTGCAGCAGAATGTTGAACAGACCAACAAAGGCGTTGCGGAACTGTGGCACTTCGACTGTGTCCATGTGCGGCGCGGCCGGCAGGCTCAATGTGATGTTGAGGGTCGCATAGCCGATGCGGTCGGCGATTCGCCATTCTTCGATGCGCGTCGCGAGCTGACGATCTTCTGTCTGCGATAGCAGGTTTTCGCTGGCTTCCCAGTTCTTATTACCGGTACTCATTGCATGATTGGCGATCGTGCGGCGGCGCGCGCGTATTTCTTCGCGAGCGGCGAGCATTTGCTGGTAGACGGCATTTTCGGTATGGTCTTGTACAGAGATGCTTTCGGCTGTCAGATTGCCGATACCATCGAGGTCATTGAGCGCGGCGTACAGGTTCGCACTGCGGATGCGTACTCTGACGGACATTTGATTGCCTGATGCGCTCTCATTGCTGAGAAAACCATAGCGCGGAATCCACTGGTTAAAAAAGGCACGAGCCGATTTAATGCTGTCTATCTGGTAATTCATGGCGATGTGGTACTCGAGCTTGCGTTCTGTTCCGCCACCGGGATTAAAAACCCTGCCTAAGGGTTTGGTATCGAGGCGATCGTCACGGAGATTTTTTTGTTCCTGCAAGACATCGCGCGTCTCGCGCTCTTCATCAGCGAGGCGACGGCTGTTCGTCGGTTGTGCTGCGGTGGCATCAACTTCGCCGGCGAGTTCTTGCTGCTTTATGCCCGCGGCAGGTTTGGCTGCTTCTGCGCGCTTACGCGTAGCGAAAAAGGCCGTTTCTGAATTGCGGCTGAATTTCAAAGCGAACGGGAGGGTGATAGCGACTACCGCAAATACGGCAGCGGCGATGAGGATTTTCTTTTTCATGCTGCTTTGACGCAGCAGGATTATCTATGGTTCAAAAAAAAGCATGGGCTAAGCCCATGCTTTTATGAAAAGGTTTTGGCGAAAGCGTGTCCTCGCGGCGCAACCGCCAAGACACGCTTCGTAATCCGATTCTTCTGAGGTTCGTTAAAAGATATGGCTGAAGTTGATGAACATGTTCGAGTCTTCTTTGCTCATCGCATAATCTACCATGATAATTGTCGCCTGATTCCAAGCGAGGCGCAGGCCGGCACCGTATGCATAACGCCAGACACTTGTCGAAATATCTTTCGGTTGGTCGAATGCGCTGCCAATATCAAAAAACGGTATCAGCATAGGTGCGAAATGCTGCCCGAAGACGGTAAAATCAAACATGGTCCAGCGCAGCTCGAGGTTCGCCAGCGCCATGTTGCTCGCCACAAAGCGGGCAGCCTTGTAGCCCCTGAGCGAACGCAGGCCACCGAGGCCGTTCTGGTATGTTCTTTCGGTGCTGGAAAATTGATCCATCACATAGAATGGCGCATCGCCCACAACCTGTGTGTATGCGGCGCGGCCGGCAACGACGAGGTCGACAATCTTCTCAAACGGGCTGAAAAAGAATTTTTCAGAAACCGTATAGCGGGCAAAATTGAATTCCGAACCATATGCCCTGTTTGATACGTCGACGATCGCTTCAAACATCTGGCCCTTGTTGGGGTTCGGTTCGTAATCGCGCGTGTCGATTGCGATGCCTGCCCGGGCAACGTTGTTGAATCCGCCGTTGTAGCCGTTGATGAGACCGGCTTGGTTATACAGGGTCAGCAGCGTTGGATTATTAATGCCTTTATCAGGGGTCACCACACCGCTTGCGAGCGTTGTTTTATCTGCCTGTACCTCGCGGTTCATCAGGTCGTTGATGTTGTATTTGCTGACCTGCATACCGATCTGTGGGCGAACGATGCCGCCGAACAGGTCGCGCTCCAGAAATGCGACAAGTGCCGGGCGCTCATAGGAATACCTGTTAAATGCGGAGTTGGTGAAGTTATTGGCGTCAACTTTGCGCAATTCAGTATTGAAGTCTGCGTACTTGTCATATGTCTTTGCGCCTCCGCCGAAATCACTGCCCAACGCATTCATGCTGCGGCTGTTGTTTCCGTAGAAATGTGCCCAGGTGTTTTTCTCAAATACGAATGCAGTGCGCAGGCGAAACAGCGAGTTACCGATATAAGGTGAATCGAGGTTAATTTCGTGATATTGATAACCGTTCGTGGTCTGAAAGAACTGTGCATATAATTGCGAACGGTACGGGGTGCGGCGGAACAGCGGATTATCTTTTTCACCGTTATAGAAGTAGAAAACGCGTG